>JAYUZN010000929.1:0-11759 GCA_043751755.1 Bacteroidota bacterium
CGGGGCGTACCCTTGATATAGACAATGATGGCGTTGCTGATGCCCTTGATGACCAACCTTTTACCCCAAGAAACTACCCCGTAGATGCGAAGGGAGTAGCCAAAAATTTTGTAAAAACGATAGAAGATGCCAAAACGGAAGCCTATATGTTGGTAAAAGAAAAAGAAAAAAATGAAAGAACAGTAGATATTCCTATTACGCAAAAGTTACAGCAGACCGTTTTTTCCTACGAAATAAATGTTCCCTATACCATTATTTCTGATGGAAAATACAATATTGTGGAAATCAAAAATGCGGAAGTACCAGTCATCTATCAATATTATGCCATTCCCAAGTTGCAAAAAGAGGCGTTTTTGTTGGCTTTGATAAAGGATTGGGAGACTTTTGACTTGTTAGAAGGGGAAGCCAATTTGTTTTTTGAAGGAACTTACGTAGGAAAATCCTATTTGCACCTCCAAAATGCGGGCGATACTTTGCGCATTTCTTTGGGCATAGACAAGGCGGTTTCTCTCAATCGCATCAAACAAAAAGAAATAGATTCGCGTCAATTCATTGGCAATCAACAAACTGCGAATCGCTCTTTTGAAATTGCTGTGCGCAACAATAAAAAACAGGCAATTGAAATCCTTATAGAAGACCAATTTCCGCAAGCGACCCAAGCAGAAGTCGTAGTAGAAAACAAGGAATATAAAGGCGGCAAATTGGACGAAAAAACGGGCAAAGTGCAGTGGATTCTGCCTGTAAAATCGGGCGAAGAGCAGAAAGTAAAGTTGAAATATTCGGTAAAATATCCGAAAAATACGTATATAGAGTTAGAATAAATGCCTATCTTTGTGGTTTCAATTCAAAAACAAGATGAAAAAAGCGACTTTTAAACGATGGGATTTGACAAGCCTTGATAAAGCCTTTGGCTTGACACAAATTTGGAAATGTGAACTGCTTTCAAATTGGCAGAAAATGGAGTCCGAAATTACGGATTCTGACCGCGAAACCTTGCTGATGTTGCAGGCTTCGCTCATACGCGGCGGCAGGGCTTGGAATGAGGTAGAGCTTGAAAACAAGTTTATCAGTCCGCTTATTATGACTGCTCGCATAGATGATGAGCAAATGGGCTACTTTTTGGAACGCCCTTTGGCGGGAATTGTAGGCGATTATGAGCTTTCAGGCATTGTAGATGGCATCATTGCGATGGGTTTTAGAGACCCAGATGTTCCTTTTTTTTGTATGCACGAGTATTCCCCCCTCAATCCCCCCAAAAATGGGGGGATTGAGGGGGGCGAAAATCAAGGAACTCCTGATGGACAAGTTCTTGCAGCTATGCTCATTGCAAGAGAGCAAAACAACAACGAAAAACCCATTTATGGCATGTATGTGGTAGGTTTATATTGGACTTTTATCGTGTTAGAGGGCAATAAATATTGCGTGAGCCGAAGCTATAACGGAGCAATAGAAGATATTTTTACCATTTTTGGTATGTTAAAAGCATTGAAACAAATTATTGTAAGAGATTTGATGTAAATAAAAACAAATCTTAGCAGCACTTTTTTCGATAATTATGAGCTATTATAGGCACTTCTTACCAACAATGGCTCAATAAATTGGGGATATTACGATATTTTCCCTATCTTTGTATATCAATATCTCATCATTATGCAGCAAAACCATACAAGTTTTCCATTCACCGTGGCTTTAGATTTTCCGCAAATCTTGCAAATTATTTTGCAATTGCCTGAACCCTATAAGAAAATGGTCAGAAATGTCTTGGAAAACCCTGATATACAAGTTCAAACTGAGATAAGCAAAAAGTATGTCGATACAAATCGCGGCACTTTAGACATAGAATTATACCAAAAAACTGCCAGCAAAACCCAAAGTTGGGACTCGATTAAAGGGCAATGGCCAGGTGAGGAGACAGATGAGGAAATTATTGATGCCTTAGAAAAACTCTCGTAACTCTAATAAAGTATTCAGATAATCCTGTTTTATCTGCGAAGTCTGCCTTTATTTGCGCAAATCTGCGAGAAACATAAAGACACCATGAAAAAACACATTTTCTACCTATTCACCTTCCTTTTCTCCCAGAGTTTCGCACAAGAAACCCGTACATTATGGGGAAAAATAGACAGTTTGGCGAAGCAAAAAAAGGAACTTCAAGCCCAAATTACAGACATCAACACGCAAGCAGAAAGCCTGAAACTCAAACGCATACAAGCCGATATCCTCAAATATGCCTTGCCCACTTCGCCCACAGATGACGAAGTTGTGGCGCATCAGTGTATGACAATAGGCTATAACAACAAGCACGAACAGGCAAATTGGGTGGCAAACATCATTTCCAAAGATATTTTGGAGGGAACTGTAGGCAGAACGAATGATTTTCGCCCCGATTCTTTGCTCAAAGTGGGCAGTGCTGTGTTAGAAGATTATTGGGAAACGGGCTATGACAGAGGGCATCTCGCACCTTCTGCTGATTTTCGCTGGTCTCTGACGGCATTGAGCGAGTCCTATTTGTATAGCAATATGAGTCCGCAGTTGCCCGAATTTAATCGGGAAATCTGGGCAGATGTAGAGGGAATTACCCGTTCTTGGGCGGTTGAAAATGGCGAATTGTATGTGGTAACGGGCCCCATTTTGAAAAAAGGCTTGCCTACGATTGGCGTACAAAATAAAATAAGCATTCCTGAAGCCTATTACAAGGTTTTGTTAGATTATCGTGAGCCTGTGGTTAAAGGAATCGCTTTTCTTGTGCCGCACAAAGGCATGGAGCGCAAACCTACGGACTTTTTGGTGTCGATAGATAGCGTAGAAAAGGTTACAGGCATAGATTTTTTCCCAAAACTGCCCGATGACCTCGAAAATGCCATAGAATCTGCTTGCAAACCCGAACAATGGATAAAAAAGGACTCTGTTCCACTTGCTCCTGTGATGGTGTTAGAAAAAGGACAGGTTTCTGCGACAAACAGCAAAAACTATGTAGGCAATCGCTGTACAGTTTGCGGAACGGTGGTTTCTACCCGTTTTTTGTCAAGCAGCAAAAGCCAATCTACTTACCTCAATTTAGACTATAACTTTCCAAATCAGGTATTTACGATTGTTATACATGGAGATGATAGAATAAATTTCCCTTATCTTCCCGAAGTTTTTCTCAAAAATAAACAAGTTTGCGTGCGAGGTGAAGTGCAGAAATTCAATGGAACGCCGCAAATAGAAGTCAAAAATGCGAAGAAATTGAAGATAATGGAGGAGGAAAAGGAGTGAATTTCACGCTGATGAACGCAGATTTGGGCAGATAACGCAGATATATTTGGTTTTGAATCTGCGAAAATCTGCGTGAAATCTGAACTCACAAGGCTGCTACCCGTTTTTCCACGATTTGTTTCAAATATTTGAGTCTGCTAAAAATGTCAGTCACTTTGGGCGAAATTGCTGAAAAGGCATTGCTTACTGCATATTTTTTTCCTTCAAGCACCATAAAAGACCAGTTTTGCCCGTTTATATAGATGCCATAAATCGGCAAACCGTCATCATTTATGGCTTGTGCCGTAATCATTGCTGCAAGGCATTGCGCAACTGGGTCGCCGCTTGGGTCTGTCTCCTTTTTGTATTCTTGTAGGCAAAAAAAGGGCTTTACAGGCTCTCGAAAACCTGATGCTACCATTCCATCAGGAAAACCAACCATGGTTTCCCCTTCTACCACCCCTTTCAACTCCCTTTCATCAAATAAATTGTAATTTTCGCCAGTCAAGCTCACAAAAGCAAACAAAGGACCAATAAAATACATAGAAAGTTCTATTTCATTCCAATGGAACAAATTGGTTTGCAGTTGGTTTTGAAGTTCCGCGACCACTTGAATTTCAAAATCATTCAAGGTTACTTCCCCTTCCAACCATTCAGACAAAGCAAGATGCTTCTTGGTTTGTTTTAAGCCAAAACGGGTTTCTAATGCCCCTAATTTCCATTCTTTAAAAGTTGCCATATTGTAATTTCAAATTTCGTGGGTAAAATTACGCAAAAAACAGCAATTTACTTCTCTTTTCTTTATTTTAGGCAAATTTCGCATAGCTGCCGCAAGCGTCCGCTTCCAACTGCGAAGCGGACGCTTCAAAATAGGGGTACAAGCGGACGCTTGCACCAGCAACAAAACTCTTTTCTTTTATCTGCGAAATCTGCTATCATCTGCGAAAATCTGCGGGAAATCATAACTACCTCAAAATCACCAACTTCTGAAATGCTGACACACTTTTTCCGTCCGCCTTGTCCCGTAAAGTAACTTGATACACATAAGTTCCTCTGCCGATTTTGTCCCCATATTCGTCCAAACCGTCCCATTTCATATCTCTATTATAATTTCCTTCCCCATAAAAGTCTGTTTCTAAGGTCTTGACCAAATGCCCTGCAATCGTATAAATCTTGACCTGTGCATACAACTCTTTGCCTACTTGATTGTGTCCTATGCAAAATGTTGTGTTAGAAGAGAAAGGATTAGGATAATTGAAAATCTGCGTCAAAGCCATGTTCGTATTTTCGGCAATAATAAAACGCGTTTGCGCCTCCGAAGAATTGTTTGCTGCGTCCCACACGCGAATTTTGGCAGTATATTCGCCCACCGTCAAATCCCGCAAATTGTAGCGAACCGTCCCTTCTTTGTAATTGTCCTTTTTGGCAGCATAATATTCGTTCAAAACAATCGGTTTCGTTGCATCTCCATTCAAAAAAGCCGTAATTTCGTGTCCTATGCCTGTGCTTGTTATATTGATGCCACTTTCATCTGAAACGACGGCATACAAATCGGGCTTAGGGAAAGTCGTGCCGCCGTCTATCCAATTTTCGTCATTTATATATAAGGAAACATCAGGGCCGATTTTGTCATGATTGCCCGTAGAAGTGCCGCTAAATGCCAATTTCCCAAAGCAACCTGCGCCGTCTATCTCATCATTGTGAAAATAAAGGCTTATTTTTCCGAAGCCATCTTCATACGAAACGTCTATAGGAACGACAAATTTGCAGGAAAAAAGTCCATTTTTTACGCTCACTTTTCCATTAAAAAGCCTGTTTTTCTGCCAATAAAACTTGTATTGCACCTGTTTCGTGATGAACAAATTGGCTTTGTCATAAATCGTAGCCTCCATTTCGCCATTATAATTGGGCAAAAAAGTGCCATTTGTGTCCTCGATTCTGCCTTTTATTTCTACCTCTGCCAAGGACTGAATCGTGTCAGGCTGCGACATCATCAAAGGTTTGTTATCGATATGTGTAATTGTTGCGCGCAATTTGGGATAGGCAAGCGAAAGACCAGGGTCGCCATACAGCGTGAAATTGCGGGAGTTGATATTTGTGAGGTCTCCAATTGCATACAAGTCATTTTTGGTACGTTGCATAATTTCGCCAATCGTGGGGTAACGTCCCAAAAGGGTATCAAATTTGAGGGCATGACGATAAAAAGCTCTATTTAAAGTCTCATTTGGGGCAGAAAATACCTTTCTAACGGTAGTAAACATAGCAATTGCCCCTGCATCAGGCTGAATAAAGAAAAATTCTGCCCCTGTGCGCAAAGCAGGATTGTCATAACGTCCAAATTCGCAGGTTGCTGTAACAATAGCAGGCAATCGAGAGGCATTGCTTGTGTTTTGAATGTCGGTATTGTTCAATATCTGCGAATTAGACCAGCCTTTTTCGCTTCCATGTCCCGTCCAATTCAAAATCAAGGCTCCATCGTCTAACTTTTGCAACAAATCTGCCCTTGCCCCCGGAAAAGTCGTAGTAGAACCTGTTATTTGCGCGCTATAATTGTCAAAGTAGATTTTATCAATGTTAAAACAAGGATTTGAGGCATTGATAAGGCTTGTATAACCGTCCGCCTGATTCATATGCGTAATGCCTTCCCCTTCCAAATAGTCTCCTACCAGCACCACTTTATTTTTCCATTGCCCAAAACTTTCCGAATTTGTGGCGTATTTTATCACTTTGTCCACTACATTTTTGGCTTCTTCTATTGTTTCTACGGGAAAACGCCCAACCGCTGCGTCCATCGAACCCGCATCAACTTTGATATCTCCTTCTAAGCCACTCCCTTCGCCCAAAAAACCTTCATCATCAGAGAGCCAAACATAAAAATCATCACTTGTGTAAGAGCCTGTTTCGGACGTGAAATTACGGCTTTGATAGGTAGGAATAAAGTTTTTTTCAATCGGCTGCTGAATGCCTTTGCAGTCATAACTGCCATCTCCAAACAGCAGCACATATTTGGGATAAGCCCCCTGCGAACGGTCATGAAACATTTTGATAAAATCCCTTATGCCTGTAACATCTTGTTTTCCGCCCGAAAACTCGTTGTAAATCTCCGCAGGCGTAACAATGTGAACGCTGTGATTCAAGGTGTTGCGATGAAATTCTGCCAATCTTTCGGCTTCTGCCAAAAAAGCAGGATTCACAATCATCAAATAATCTGCCAAAGCCAAGCTATGCAAATCTTGTGGAATAATTTTGCGGGCATAAAGGGGCGTTTTGAAATTGCCTTTGAAAGCCACAAGGCGGCGATTTGCTTCGGCATCAAGGCTGAAATTTATCCCCGAAAAAGGCAGAGAAATCGGATTTGCCGTTTCCGTAATGTCCCAAACTTGATAACTATTATCCAAACCTGCCAGGTTAATATCCGCAATATTTCCTGTGCCTACCCCTTCTGTAAGCGAAAAATAGGCATTTGCATGTCCACCAAGGTTCCAATTTTGCTCATAATTTACTTCTATCCAATCCAACCAGCCTTCTGAGCCAGAGCCACCTGCCTTGTCAAACGTAACTTTTATGCGCAATGAATCCCCGTCAAGGGCTGCGTCTGTTGTGGTAAAAGTGCCTGACTTTAGTTGATAGATTTGCTCACCCACTATCTTTCCAAGTGTCAAAGCGTAAGAAGTTCCATTTTTCGTAGAAAAAACAAAAAAGGCAGAAACAGGGGCTTTTGTAGCGGCTTGCATCGAAACTTTGATAGTTCCGCCCACTTTTGCATTGGGTACATAGAGGGAAATCGTCCTTTCCAACACATTGTTAAAATATTCGCCTACCCAAAACCGCCCAGTTTGACCGTTATTGACGGCTTCAAGTTCGTGAAAATTATGATTTTGTGCCGCAGAAGGCGTATAAGTTGCCGTTCCCTGCGGCTTTGTTTCTATTCTTTTGCCTGTAGCCTGCCCTATTCTCAAAAAATAAAAATTGCTATCAGAATAGATATTTTGCCTATGCTGAAACACTTGATTCGTAGCATTATAGACCCAGTTATGAGGAGAAGCTCCATAAAAAAGCACATAGTCATTTTGCCCAAAAGTGTTGCCTTGTGCGGAGACAAAAATGGGGTTTTCATGCACATCATCATAGCGGTCTTCCACATTTGCTTGGGGAACATAGCCCGCCCCATTGCCAAAAATCTGAATCTTAGCAGGGTTGATGCTGCCAATATCTATGCCTATAGATTGAAAAAAAGCCGCATCTAAGCGATACATGCCTTCTTGTGTGGTAGCCATTTTGTAAGAATCTCCGTCTTTCAGCACAGAATGCGCCGCATAATTGCGAAACACTTGCGGCGGATTTTCGGGAGTAGCCTCGTCTTGTAATTGATAGCCGAGCCGCAGGGCTTTTTTTACTTGCTTGCCGTCTGTACTCACCAACATGGGATAAATGCGGATTTCTTGCAGCATTTCTGCTCCTTTTTTTACTACATTTCCCACCAAAATATGGCTTTCGGGATACCAACCTGTGCGCGACTTTTGCAGTTCATTGCGGTTTTTGTAGGCAGTTTCCTCAAAAACAGTTGTACGGAAATTTTCCTCATATTGCACCTCTGTAATAACGCCTATTTTGGTGGTATAGGGTCGCACAGGCACCAGAAAAGAGGTGTAAGGCAGATTTGGCAGCGTTATGTCATAAAAACAGCCGTCAAATTGCGGGGCAATTATCTTTTTTCCTGCTTGAAAAAAAGAGGTCTCTCCCCCCCATTTTGGCGCAAAAATAGGGGAATTTGTAGGCAAGCGCAAAGGTTCTGTTTGCAAACTTTGCCCTTTTTGCGCAAAAAGAGAACAGGTAAGCAAAACAAAAAGACTGAAAATGAGATTTTTATACATAAAAAATGAGAAATAATCGTTTGTTGGTTAATGCTACTACAAATTAACGAAATTTCGGGGGAAAACGTTGGGGTAAAAAATGAGTACCTTGGAAAAAATGGCTTACATGCCAAAATGGAGATGAAATTCTGCTCACTTTTGGGGCAAACAAGTAGGTTTCAATCCTTATATTGATTCACAATATATTGCAAAATTCCCAGCAGCTTGTTCAAATCGCTCAGGTAGTATCGCTCTGTATCAATCCAAATACAATCGCCCGTCAAGCGCAGAAAGACCCACTCGTAAGCGTTTGTAACTGCGCCATAAATGGTTTCTTGCGGCGTTCCCATTTCAAGGTTAAACAATTTTGCGGCATACATTTCTGCGGCACATTGCGCAAAACCCTCGTCTGGCGTTTTGTTTTTGCTTTCCATGAGGCAAAAAATAGGGGCTTCTACTTCCACAATATTGGGGTTTGCACTTAGGATAAAATCGGGGTTTCCCGTCAAATCAGCATCTCCTTCAATGTTGAGGGAGAAGCCGGAGAATACAGAAATGGAAGCGTTTTTGCGTTTCAACTCCTTTAATACAGGGAAAATCAGGAGTTCTGATTTCGCTTTTTCGGTATATAGCGGAAATAGTTTTGCTTCAGTCAAGTCTCTGGTTAGCTGTTCGCTAATGGAAAAGTTGGGGAAGGCAATGCCTTCAAATAAATGCGTAATAGTATCTCTTTGCAAGTTATATTGTTTGCAAAACTTGGATAGGGAGGTAAATTTGCTATATGCCATGTATGTTTATCATTTTATTTCTACAAAGATAGGGCTTTTTTCCGCCAAAATATATTTTTCTGTTTATTAGGGTGGCGCACCTTTTAGAGGTGCGCCACCCTAAATACTGACCGATATTATTCCTGAATCTTCACCACTTTTCCCCTACTTGTCTGTTCAGAATTGACGATTTTGTAGAAATACACGCCTGCTGCAAGTTTTGTGGTAGAAATTGTGAATTGATTGAGCGGTTTATCTAAGTCCCAAACTGTGCGGAAAATAGCCTGCCCCAAGTCATTGTAGAGCAAAAACTCCGTATCTCCGCTTGCCCCTTCTATCACAATCGAAAGCTCATTTTTGAAAGGATTGGGGAAAACTTGTGTACTGATACTTTGCACATTTTGAAGCAAAACCGTATTAGAAACATACACATTCCCGTCAAAATCTCTTTCTCGAACGCGATAAAAGATTTTATTGGACGCAGGAAAACTGTCTGTATAAGTATAATATTGCTGATTTTGGGTAAACCCTAAGCCATTTTGCGTAGCTATTTTGGTAAATTGCTGTCCATTTTCGCTTTTTTCCAATTCAAAATAATCGCTGCCCGCAGTCGCATTTACCTTCCAATCCAAGAAGTTTTTGTCTGTCCCTTTTCTGCCCGTTAGCCGCAAATCATTTTCTGCCAATACCATGGGAGCTATGACTTTCATACAGATAAAATCATTCAAAAAATTGGAATTATAGCAGCCTGATGAAGTCGTGCCAATCGTGGCAATGTTTTCGCCATTTGTCGGAAGCGGAATCGGCGGGTCGCTCGGATTGTAATTCAAGGCATATACTTTGTGGTTGCTCCCCACAGGATAATTGTAGGCAAAAAACCCCGAAGGGCTGATTGCCTCTACAAATCCAAGACTATCTACCAAAAAATAAATCTGGGTATAAGCCCCTGCTGCAAAGCTCGAACAATCGGAAGTATAGGTATCTCCTTGTAGAATGTCATGATTTTGCTGACATACATTGCAGTCTGTAACATTTATACAATGCACATCGGTCAAGAAATCACTGTTCATACAGCCGGGAGTCAAATCTCCTACCCCAAACACATTTCCGCCTGTGATGGGGAAAGGAATCGGCGGGTCGGTGGGATTATAGTTGAGCGCATATACGTTATAAGTATGCCCTGCATTCACCTCTGCCGTAAAATCGCCAGAATTATTTACCGCTAAAATCGCCCCTAATGAATCGGTAAGCACATACACTTGCGAATAGGCAGCATTAAAGCCTGAAGTCGTAATGACAACCGAACTCCCTGCACAAAAGGACTCACAGCCGCATATCCGTTGCACATTGTCGGTCAAGAAATCGCTGTTGTAGCAGCCCGCAGAAGTGCCTCCTATCCCCGTAATAGACAAGCCGACTAATGCCGCAGGGAGCGGATTGGGCGGGTCGAGTGGGTCGTAGTTGAGGGCATGTATGAAGTATGTGCCAGCCGCATTTACGGTAAATGAGCCTGTAATATTTTGGTCTAAAATAATGCCATTATTGTCAGTAAGGACATATATTTGATTGTAGGCAGCATTGAACCCTACTGTGGTGGCAGTGAGGGTACAAGGCTGCGCATAGAGCCGCAAGGAAGCAAAAGCTACCATACAAAAGAGTAGCAATGGCTTATATTTTTTTATAATAAAATGATAGATTTTCCGCATAATATTTCGGTTTAAATTCGTGTTTTCACGCAGATTTCCGCAGATTAGGGACGCAGATTTACACAGATTAAGAAAAATTTGCGAAAATCTGCGGTTAAATCTGCGAAAATCTGCGTGAACTCAATTCCATGTTCCATTATTGGGGGTACAAGGCACTGCTGAGGAGCAAGAAGAAACCGTTGGTCCTGACGCATTCGTAAGGGTACAAGCAGGTGTTGCCGAGAAAGTCGCTGTAATAGCAGCTGCTGTCCCGTCAGCGGGGAATTGTACATTTGCGAAGGTATAGTTCGTAAGCCCCGTAGCACCTACCGCAACAGAGGCACTTGCGCCACCCGAAAGCACCAAATTGCCTGTAACAGGGCGATTTGTGTAATTGACCGTAATATCGACCGTATAAAAATCGTCTGTAGCATTGCTCGGTGTGCCATTGTCATTGCAGGCAGAAGGCGCGCCAAAAACTATAGTGGAGATTCCGCAAACTGCAGGCGGTGGATTACATATCACATTGAAGGCATAGCCTGCTGCTACTATGCTTCCGTCTGTGACGAAGCGAATGGTAATACAGCCGCCGCCGCCTGCGGTAGAGGAGATAGAACCAGGGCTACCTGTGCCTTGATACGTGCCTAACAGGGGGGCAGCGGTGCTATTGCCATCATAAATATATAAATGGTCGCAGCAGTTTTCAGTAGAAAAAGCTGTAAAGTTTAACGTAACCGTTCCTCCTGGTGCAGAAGGGCAAAAAGTGGTGGTAACGTCCATATTGTTGATATAGTCTCCCGAAGCCCCGCCAATGTCATATACGGTTTCCCCGCAATTTCCTGTATTTACGGAAGAGCAGTTGGTACTTGCACTTCCCCCTGTTTGTGCCAAAGTATAGGAAGAAGAAGCGGCACTATATCCTGTTACTAACAAAATATACACTTGCCCTGAGGTAGCTCCCACGATGTTAATATCTTCATCGGGAGAGTTAGAATAGCTACAATCCAAAATAGAAGCTCCAGAGCCACCATTTCCATAATTGTTACAACCTCCAACGGCAGTTGGCAGATTGGCAAAAGGGCCATACAAAATAAAATCCACATCTACTGGCGAACCCGAAGCGTCATAGCCTGTCATATGCATATCTAAGTTGCCTGGGTTTTGGATATTGAGATAAAACCAGCTTGGACGAGGAGAGCTAGAAAGGCAGCCATAGT
>JAYUZN010000930.1:0-1998 GCA_043751755.1 Bacteroidota bacterium
ATTCTCAACAAACACTATTATCCCAATTTCAAATCTTCGCAAGAAAATAACTATATAACCCTTACCACCCACAATTACGCCGCCGACAGCCTCAACAAAACCCTGTTGAGTGCCTTGTCAAATCCTTCTTTTTATTTTGAAGCAGCCATAGAAGACGAATTTGGTGAGCAAGCCTATCCTGTTCCCCGAATCTTAGAGCTGAAATTGGGTGCGCAAATAATGTTTGTTAAAAATGACCCCAAACATCGCTATTTTAACGGAAAAATTGCCACGATTTCTGCCATTAGCAAGTCCAAAATCGAAGCCAAATTAGATGACGACCCTACTCCCATAGAAATAGAAATGCACACATGGGAAAATAGCAAATACGTCCTAAATGCCATCACAAACGAGATAAAACCCGAAACCATAGGCACTTTTTCCCAATATCCTATCAAATTAGCTTGGGCTATCACCGTCCACAAAAGTCAGGGGCTGACCTTTGAAAAGGCGATTGTGGACATAGGACGCGCTTTTGCGCCCGGTCAGGTCTATGTAGCCCTCTCCCGCCTCAAATCCTTAGACGGATTGGTGATGAGTTCCTATATCAACAAGAATTCACTTACACAAGATGAGAAAATTACAGCATATAGCAACACAAAAGAGGAACAAAAAAACCTTGAAACCATTATTGAACAGGAAATGCCCGTCTTTTTTCATGCCTATTTATTAGAAAGTTTTGATTTTATGCCTTTATATAACGCTGCACAAACGCATCAGTTGAGCTATACGGCTTTGAGCGCAGATAAATCTTCTAAACAAAAATTCCTGCCTTGGGCAAAAGAATTTACCAAATCCATTCAAAATATGAACGGTTTTGCGCAGAAATTCATGGGCGAAATTCACAAAATAACGCAAAATGCGGCGCAAGGCTATGTCCAGCATTTGCTCAATAGAGTGAGTGCGGCAGAAAGTTATTTTGTAGATTTATTGGAAAAAGAAAGTAAAACCCTGTTTGACCTTTTTGCCAAAGTAAAGTCCGAAAAAAAGGTAAAAGGCTACCTTCAAGAATTGCAAGATTTGGAATTGTTGGTGTTCAAAAAACAAAGTGAAATCCGAAAAGCCAAAGGCTTTTGTCAAGCTGTTCTGAACAATACAGAATACACAAAAGCCGAAAATGCCAAAGTCATAGACCAAAATGAGCGTGAAAAAACGATAGAACAAGCAAATTCTGTTGTGTTAAAAAAGGAAAAAGAATCGGCTATTTCTCCCGAAACAGGCGCAGACTACAGTCTTCCAAAGCCCAAACAGAAAGGCGGAGCCTCTGCCATTGTGAGCTTTGAAATGTACAAGTCAGGCATGAGCATCGAAAATATCGCCACAGAACGCGGCTTAGTCGTTGGCACAGTTACGCAGCATCTTATGCCTTATATCGCTACAGGCGAATTATCCGTTCATGACCTCATTTCCGAAGAACGTTTATCTGCCATTTTAGCAGTTATTACGCCCGAAAACCAACATTCCCGCAGCCTCATCAAAGAGGTTTTGCCCGAAGATTATAGTTATAATGAAATCGCAGTGGGTTTATCGCATTTTCATTTTTTGGCAAAAGAGTAGCTTAGGCTTTAGCCTGAGCATCTCAAAATTTGCCCATTTCTGTGTAACGCAAGCTAAAGCATGCGCTACACGTACCGTATTGCTGGTGCAAGCGTCCGCTTGTACCTCCTTTCTTGAAGCGTCCGCTTCGAGGATGGAAGCGGACGCTTGCGGCAGCTATCCCGATAATTTAACCCCGTTTATTTTATAAGAACCACTTATTTATAGAAAAAACATGCCAACCCCTCCCTCTTTTTTTTCGTGCCTGCACTAAAAATGGGATAAATTGGGGGGATAAATTGTATTTTCTATAAATATGTCGTGCCTATAAAATAAACGGGGTTAAATTATCGGGATAGCTGCCGCAAGCGTCCGCTTGTTGCAGTTTCTTGAAGCGTCCGCTTCCATCCTCGAAGCGGACGC
>JAYUZN010000931.1:0-3052 GCA_043751755.1 Bacteroidota bacterium
ATTGCAATCCATTATAGAACATTTTGGAGAAGCCTCGCAAAATATGCTATTTATGAAGAAAACCCGGGCGTATTTACGGAAACTGCTGCTGGAATTTCATATAGTTACAAAATTAACACACATTTTTCTGTCGGCACAAGTGTCTATTTTTTGGCAGGAAAATACGATATAATGGAATGGGCTAACCCTGCCTATCACATTACTCAACTTAAAAATAGTTTAGCAGGAGATATAGGTTTCCTTTACCAAAACCAAAAAGAGTTAAAAACGCTTTCTATCACTTATACTGCGGGAATGTGCCTTTCAAATATAGGTAAAAAAGTGTCATATAAACCTATGGATAATAATTTACCAAGTTCTTTGCCCACAAATTTGGGCATAGGCGGCGCAGTTCAAATGCGTTTCAAAAATCATTTTCTCCTCAATTCTGCTTTAGATTTCAACAAAATGCTGCCCAAGAATGGCGGAAGTACAATTTCGGGCGGCTGCGAAATCGGGAGACAACTGAATATGGGAAAAAGCGGTAATAACACATTTACGCCTATGACGAGAATGGGCTATTTTGGAGAAAGCAGAGAAAATGGAAACCGCAATTTCGCTACTTTGGGTGTTGGCGCAAAAATAAAAACCGCTAAACTGAGCGTGGGAGGAGATGTGTCTTACTGGATACCCATTAGCCAAAACCATCCTTTGCAAAATACGATAAAAATAGGGGTAAATGTAGGCTTTTAAGGGGACGCACTTTTCAAAAGAGCGTCCCTCTAAAATCTACATGAAATCTGCTTTTAAGTATCAGGGAGAAATATATTAGGAATATATTTTTAGCGTAAATTGTTCATTATTACTCAATTATGCTAACTCTCAACTCTCAACTCTCAACTCTCAACTCTCAACTCTCAACTCTCAACTCTCAACTCTCAACTCTCAACTCTCAACTTTCAACTTTCAACTTTCAACTCTCAACTCCTTAGCTAAATTGAAAATCTAATTGTGGCAGAGTTTTTTCTCTAAGAGCCGGAATTTTTTTTTCGGAACACTGATTCGGCAGGCTTACCACAAAGCTTGTCCCTACCCCTATTTCTGAATGACAGGAAATCGTGCCGCCCAATTTTGCAATAGTTTGTTTGACAATATATAAGCCTAAACCCGAGCCTTTTGCCGTATTTGTGGCACGATAAAACATATCAAAAACTTTTGCTATATGCTTCTCTTCAATCCCTATTCCATTGTCTGTAAAAATAATTTCCCAATCTTTATCTTTATTTTTGATGGTTATATTCAAAAAATGATTCGATTTGGTTGTATCTACAAATTGATGAGAATTGTTTATCAAATTTTCAAACAAAATTTGTAGCCGCATTCTGTCCGAAAACAGAATATGGGTAGTTTCCAGCTCAATCTTGCAAGCAACGGGCGGAAAATAATCTTTTTTATCACAATTGACCATCGTATCGTTGAAAATTTCTTCAAAATCTATGGGAACTTGGGCTACTTCGAGACGATTATTTTGGGAATATTGAATAATATCTATGATAAAATTGTCTAATTTCTCAAGGCTTTTTCTTTCAAATCCTGCATATAACTTTGCTTCTTCGAGACTTTGCGCATTCTCGATTAAGTCCGTCAGACCCAAAGAAGTAACAATGGGTGCGCGCAAATCGTGGGAGGCACGATACACAAAGTTGTCTAACTCATCATTCAGGCGTTTTTGCTCAATCATTTCTTTTTGAGTCGCCTGCTGCTGTTTCTCATAAATCCGAATAATATAGTTGAACGAAAAGGCGATAAAAATAGAAACAAAAAATACAGAAATGACAATATCAACACGCTGCCCTTTTTCTGTAACGTATTTTAGGGCATATTCGGGATGCAAGCAATCTATGAGCGCAAGCAAGCCATAAAAGAAGAGGTAGCCCCCCACAATATACTTGTGATGTTTTTCTTCACTAACGGCAATAAAGGTGAATATCGCAAAAACAATATAGTAAGGCGTAGAGCCTAAAAGTCCCGCAGTAGTAAACCAAAAACAGCCCAATAAAATTGTCGTAAAAACAACTAACAGAAAACGTACATGGTTGTAATTTCGAGTTTTAAATAAATAAAAATACAACCCAGATATAACGCAACAGCAAACCGCAATTACCAATAAATTTTCAATATTGATGCAAAACAACGCAACGAAAAATTGCGTAATCATAAATAAAGAAAAAATGAACAAAATGGTATGTAGAAATCTATCTCTGAGCGATTCTTGTTTTGATTGAAGAAAGATATTAAAAAATTTTTGTAATGTGCTCATAAAGTATGTAGGTTAGAATACGTACAACATCTATATGTGGATAATTAAATAGTATATTGGCAAAAACAATACCAATTTTTAGAAAGCAGGTGCTTTGCCTTATTTATAATTACTTATTGGCATATAATTGCCTTTTAAATAATCACTTAGGTAAAAAACAATCTTTTTCTTTCATTAAAAAAGAGCTTAATCTTCAGCTATCAAATATAAAAAGTACAATAAATAATACATTTTGTCGAAAAATAATACATGTTTATGGAAATGTATTTAATAAAAACATATAAATAACATTCAAAATACGTCTGTATGAAAAAATATTTACTTTTTATGCTTAATTATAGCCCTATTTATTACATGTGTTCTGTCGGATAAAAGGCTAAGATTTCGGCGCAATTCTTACATGCTCATTTCAAGACGCACCATGTACCTACACAGAAACACATCTTTGCACATGTTAGGGCTGTTAAATACGAGCGAGAAATTATCTAACTGTATTTTGCGCTACCTGTAGCTTACCTGAGAAGCTCAAACTTTGCCCGCTTCTGTCTAACGAAAGCTAAAGCATGCGCTACACGTACCGCAAATTCATCTGTTTAGTTTATTTCTTAGGAACGAATCGTAAATAAGTTACCAATTTTATCGTAATTTTTGTAGAAGGCATTTGCCCCCCCGCCCCCCTGAAGGGGGGAGAAAGGCTTTACCCCCCTTTAGGGGGGCAGGGGGGCAAATGACAAACTGTTAAGTTATTTAATT
>JAYUZN010000932.1:0-4449 GCA_043751755.1 Bacteroidota bacterium
GGCGGCAAATCGCTGAATATGGGTATATTGCGATTTCTTTTGCCCTCACCTGCCTCGTGGCTCTGCCTTGGCAAATCTATATTGCTGTCACTTTTCCGCCAGAAAATACTTGGGAAAGAGACTATAATTGGCGGCATGTTACAGAAGTCGTAGAAGGGCATACCGCGCCTGTTTGGTATTATTTGGACGAAACCAATTATCAATATGGGGCTGCAAGTCTTATCCTTATTTTGGTAGGAGCTTATTTCTTTTGGAAAAAAAGCAGCTATAGTTGGGGCAGAAACCTGATATTTTTGAGTGTTGGAATGGTTTATTTTTTCTTTTCTGTTATTGCCAAAAGCATAGGGTCTTCGTATGTTTATGTCATGGCAGCTTTGTTATACCTTTGGCAGGGCGCGGCAGTTGAAGCTATCATTTCAAGATGGGAAAACAGGTTTTCTACTAAGTTATTTTTCACAGGAATTTTGTTATTTTTCGCCTTATATGCCGCAGGTTTTGATAGGCTCTATCATCGAATTGCTTGCGACAAAAATATAGAAGAGCGTTTAACAAAGGAAAATGAAAGAAAAACATTTCAAAAATTAGATTCTCTTTTGCCCGAAAAACAGGTCATTTTTAATACAAAAGCTGAAATAGAAGCAATGTTTTATTCGCATCACAATTATTATACAGGCTGGCTCACAGAAGCGCAATATCAAGAGTTGAAGCAAAAAGGTTATAAAATGGCGTACTTTTCGCCTGAAAATGAGGCAGATATTCCTGTTTTTTTGAAAAATGATACGGAAATAAAAGCCGTATTTTATGAGTAGGGCTTACGCAAAACCTGTTTTTATCGCCACGAATTAGAGTTGTTTTTATCGCCACGAATTACACGAATTAACAGCCCATTAGGGTAATTCTCGGCAGCAAAAAATTGCGAATAATCACATTATTTTATCCAAAGATTAACAACCATGAAAAAAATAAAATTCTTTTTAGGATTGCTTCTTTACATATCTCTTGCCTCTGCCCAATACCCATTTGGTGGCTGGACGACTCTAAAAATAGAAACCAACCTCCCTGCAAACCCTATAGACAAGCCCGCAGGCGGCAAACTCACAGGCGATTGGAAACCTATTTTGATAGAAGAATTTGTGCCAAACCCCAATTTTCTCAGCAAAATAGACGAAAATAAATGGAACTTCGGCGAATATGGAGATGACGGACTTTGCGACACAAAAGGGGGCACAGTGCCTGACCGCCGCAATATAAGGGCGATAGAAAACCCTGATTTACCAGGAGATGGCTTGTTGCAAATGGACGTTATCGCCCAAAAACACGATTCCTGCCAGCAATTCAAGGGCGGAATGGGAGCGGAAATCAAGACTTTTAGCAACCTCGAAGATTTTAGGAGTTTTTGGCTTTACCCAAATACTTATATGGAATTGCGGGTAAAACAGACTTTTGGCTTCACGCTCGGCGTAGGCATTTTTCTCTATCCTGCTTGGCAGCCCTATCTGACGGAAATAGACTTCTGCGAAACCTTATTAGACCCACTCCAAAATAGCGACAGCAAAACTTGGTCTGGGAATAGCAATGGCAAACAAGATGAGTATTCTAATGGCTATATTTGGGGAGAATCCTACAAAAAGCCTAATTTCAGCTGCCAAAACAAGGTACAAATCAAAGACAAACAGGGCAAAGCGGTAGAAATGGAAGGGGAATGGCTGATTTGGGGCTTGGAATGGTACGAAGATAAAATCCGCTATTATCTCAATAATGAACTGCAAAGAGAAATAGATTTGAGCGAGCCGCCGAGCTGCAATCATAGTCATGGCGTGTTATATTACAAGCCGCAACCTATGGCATTTCGTTTTACGCATGGCAATGTTACTTCTGAAAAAAATCAACTCCCTGCTAATGTTACAAAATCGCTGTTTGTGGATTATATTCGCGCCTATCAGCCTGCGGATTTTCAAGTGATTCAAGACAGGTATATTCCCAAAAAAATCTGCGACAATGGAAATGGAGATAATATTTCGGTTCGCTATTATCCCGATGTTATATACGAATGGTCTTCGCCCGCTTTTGATTTCACGCCAAAAGACATAGCGGCTTCTGCACATTGTTTTTGCGAAATGCAGAGAATGCAGCCCAAACCTACCCTTGCGTGGGGAACTTATCCTGTATTTTTAACAGCGACTTTGCCAGATGGGAGGATAGAAAATCATACTTGGCAGGTGGAATTTGGACATTAAACCCCGTTTATGCCTACGAATATTGTAGCAAGTCCTTTGGGAAATTCGGGCTATTATCAGTTGGAGGTAGAAGGAGATAGCAATGCTTTGAGCTATGTTTGGAGCTTGGACAGCATGGAATGGAAACAGACAACTACGAATACTTGGCAGCCTTTTTCGGGCGGACAAAGCATAGATATTTGGGTAAAAAGTCAAGGCATTTGTGATTGGTCACAGCCGTATCGCCAAAAAGTGGACATTCCTTTTCCGCCAGAAAGTAGCGTTTTTTCGCAAAATTTCAATGTAAGCAATCCTATTTCGGGCGAAAAAGTCATACAAGAAATTACCGTTTATAATATGATGGGCAGCTTGATTCGGCGGCGAACGGTGTTGTTAGACGATAGTTGGGAAGGCATCTTAGACGGGCTTATTTCAGGCGTGTATGTGGTTTTGTATCGAGACAAAGAAGGGAAAATAGTGTCTTTGAATAAGGTGTATGTTTCCCCATAGCGTTTGCTATAAGATTTTGTTAGCTGCCGCAAGTGTCCGCTTGCGGCAGCCATCTTGAAGCGTCCGCTTGCACCAGCTATGCAAAAAATCGAGGCAAATGTGTAAGTCCTGATAATTTGCGAATACACGCCTGAAAATAAAAACTTGCAAAATAGGTTTAACCTACCTATCTTTGTCATACAAATACAAATGAATATGCACATACTCCCACAACAAATTGAAATTATAAAACACTATTTTTCCCAAAAACCAGTGTTAGCAGCATACCTATTTGGCTCTTTTGCACGAGGCGAAGCGAGAGAAGACAGCGATATTGACATACTGATAGAATTAGATTATAACCAACCCATAGGCTGGGAATTTATTCAAATGCAATTAGACCTTCAAATGTTATTAGCTCAAAAAATAGATTTAGTTTCCGCAAGAGGACTTTCAAAGTATATTCAACCCATTATAGACACTGAAAAAAAACAAATTTATGCCCGATAGGTTAGGATATAAAGTGCGTTTACAACATATAATTGATGCTATTTTAGCCATAGAATCTTACACAAAAGGGGTAACAAGGGAGGAGTTTGCCGAAAGCTCTATGATGTTTAATGCCACCTTGCGCCAACTTGAAATAATGGGCGAAGCCGCGAATCGGCTTAGTGAGAATATTTTGACTACTCATGATGAAGTCCCTTGGGCAAGAATTATTGGACTAAGAAATATGGTCATTCACGAATATTTTGGCATTGATGACAAAATGATTTGGAATATTATCCAATACAATATTCCCCCATTTAAAGCAAGTGTGTTAGCTATTTTGCTTGAAATAATATAATTTTTTATTGATTATAACATGAAAAGTCTATCCTTTCTCTACAACACTATATCCTTGCTATTTTTCCTTTTTGGGCTAAACGTTTGCTATTCCCAGCTCCCTTATCCTTTTGGCAACTGGACGAGCGTAAAAATCCCTACAGACCTGCCTGCAAATCCGCTTGAAAAGCCTGCAGGAGGCAATCTCACAGGCGATTGGAAACCCATTTTGATAGAAGAATTTGTCCCAAACCCCAATTTTCCAAGAGGCATAGATGAAAAAAAATGGAATTTTGGGGAGTTTTGGGATGATGGTCCCTGCCACCCAAAAGGCGGTTGCGTGCCAGACCCTCGCAATCTCAAAGCCATTGAAAACCCTGATCTACAAGGAGATGGCATATTGCAAATGAAGGTTATCTCGCAAAAACACGATTCCTGCCTCGATTTTGCGGGCGGAATGGGGGCAGAATTGATGACTTTTAGCAATAAAGAAGATTTTCGCAGTTATTGGTTATATCCCGAAAGTTATTTGGAAGCGCGAGTAAAACAGCGTTTTGGCTTTAATGTTAGGTTAGGATTTTTTTTATACCCTTTTTGGCAGCCCCATCTGACCGAAATAGACCTTTGCGAAACCTTTTTAGACCCTGCACAAAACGCAGATACAGACGGCTGGTCGAGCAATGACAATGGCATACAAGACGAATATTCAAACGGCTATATTTGGGGAGAATCCTACAAAGACCCTAATTTTAGCTGTTCCAAAAATAAAGTGCAAGTCAAAACGCTCAAAGGAAAACCCTTTGAAATGGGCGAAAAATGGCTGATTTGGGGCTTAGAATGGCATGAGGACAAGATACGTTTTTACCTAAACAACGTCTTAGAAAAAGAAATTGACCTCACAGAAATGCCTACTTGCAAC
>JAYUZN010000933.1:0-2237 GCA_043751755.1 Bacteroidota bacterium
ATATTTGCAGCTTATATAGCGTGTAGAGACTTCGGGCTTTGTAAACAGAAGACCCTCCTGAAATGGGGCATTGATAGATAATATTTTCTAATAAAGCTATTTGTACACTGTCTAATGTGTAGCTATCTCTCGCCACAGTTCCCAGATAAATCTCATTTACGGTTCTTTCATTCTCTTCCATCTGATGCGTAGGGGTAATTTCACGATTGTATGCGATTAAACTATCCGCTTGAGTTTGATTTTCCGCCTCAATGCTTTCTGCAATGCTTTGTATTTGGGTTTGTAAAGTATTCATACTATCCTGCAAAAGTACATTAGCTGTGATAATATTGGCACTATCTAAGGCATTAGTAGCCAACCCTAATAGGCTATCATTTACATACATTTCGGCGAATAGTGTTCGTACATTTATTTGTAAAAGCGTTAATATACTATCTTGTTCCGCAACATTCAAGGCTCCGATTCCTGCTTTTACCTGAGAAAAATCTCCCATATTGGTTTCGGATTTTTCTTGATAAAAGTCCTCAATCTCTTGATCCTGCGCTTGTAACTCAGGATTATCTTTTATCTTTTCATACAAATAGGCTTCGGCTTCTCTTTGTACTTCTTCTTCATATTCTGGATCGGTCATTTCACCTTCTATAATATCTTCATCCATACCTGTAAATTCAGGATTTTCCCCTCCGCCTGTTGTACCACTACAACTAAGATTAGCATTAACACATTCATATAATGTCGAACTTGAACTTGCGGGAGCAAACCAAACTTGTCCGCTTGGCTGGCGAGTGCTTGGTAATATATAACCACTATATGGATATACAAAAAATTGATAAACAGGAGAAGTATTAGGTGGCAAATTATACTTTGCTTTAATTGAACCACCCGGAAAAGTACCTATCCAAATATTTCCAGTATTAACTTGATTTCCAATCTTAGCCAATTTAGTAAGATATAATCCAAAATGCGGATTCATTCGCATATAATTTCCTGCGAAATAGGTATTATGACAAGTCAAATCAAAATAAAAACCTATGGGCGTTTCATTTGCACTATTACAAGTTATTTTAAGGTCATTACTTGATACTATTTCAAAGCCTTTTCCATAGTCTCCAGATACTTCGTTGCAAGACATATTTGCATTATGGGTATCCCATAAGCTTATTCCTGTAACATTGTTACTATGAAGATGATATATGATATTGCTATGAATCTCAAAACCTTTTCCTGCACTCTCAAGCCACATACCATATTGTCCTTCTATCATGTTTATGGTGTTTTCGAGAATACTTATATCTGTAGGATAATTATTATCAGCTGAAAGGATACCTGCTTTATCAGAGCCATAATGTAAAGGAGAAATAGGAAGAGAGGAAGTAATATCAATATCGTTTTGGCTAATTTGAATCTGAGAATTTTCATTATATTGCATCAATACGCCTACATTTTGACAAGTCATGTTATTGTTATAAATCTCTACCTCATTATTTCCACGCAGTTTTATCCCAACATCTACCCCATTCAAATAGGTATTGCTAAAAACGGTAGTGTGCATTTTCTCAGCGTATAAACCATGATGACAGCCTATAATAGGAGCGGGTTGAAGACTCCCTGCACCAGAGTAGTCAAAATAGCCTATCTGATTTTTAGACCCTTTTACATAAATAGCACTTCCATCATAGTCATTATATATAGGGTCAAATTGCTTGATATTCGAAAAGGTTAATTTATAATTCATAGTGATATTTGACCCATATGCCATAAAGCCATTGTTCAAGGATTCGAAAAGAATACTTGTACCTGTTGGCATTGCATTAAAGTTGTAGAATACATTATGAAACGCTATCCCTGTATAAGAATATTGACGAGAAGCAAGAGGTGCAACATCATTCAAAGCATTAACTTGCCCTTGATAATAGGGAAGTAAGATTGAATTGCAACTAAAAGTATTATCGTTTAAAAATGTCAAATAGGTATTTGCATAATACATTGATACATTTGCTGTAGGGGGGATATATATGCCCACATAATTTTGCATAAAATCAGTACCGGTAACAGTTGCCCTTGCGCCCTCCTCTAATAAGGTAATTCCATAAGCCGCATCCAAAATTTCAGAAGCATTAGCGTTAAAAGATCCCCCTGTAGGCAAGCCCGTAGTTACATTAATGGGTCCACCGCCTTCTACTTCAATTCCTGCCCACATTGCCGTACAGCCATGTATCTGAGAATTTGTAAGGGTT
>JAYUZN010000934.1:0-6397 GCA_043751755.1 Bacteroidota bacterium
CAACACCGAGTGAAAGAGGCAAATATGAGGAACTCAAAAAAGGACTTGAAATTATTACGCATTTTATTGCCGAAAAAGAAGATGCAAAATATGTTTTTACCACTTTCAAAACAGGGCAGCATGAGCAAGCTTTTTTGGCAGAATTGAATGATACAAAGTGTTTGCCTATATTCGATATAAGCCCTAATGCGGGCAATAATATTCAACTGAATATCAGCACAAATAACTTTCATGCAATCGGAGTTTTATGGCTCATTTCAGATAAAAAACTCTTGCTACAAGAAATTAAAACCAAAAATGAGGATTTCAGAAAATGGGAAAATACGCAAAAAAGAGGCAAAAAAATAGAATTGCCACTCACTTTTTTATCAACAACGCTTATTCAAGACCAAAGCTATGATTTAACGGCATATCTCAAGCAAATTCAAATCGAAAAACAGCAGGAATCTACGTATAGGAAACGCAGAGAAAATGTTATGAAAGAATTAGATTTCTATAAAGAGCTGTTAGAAAAGGAAAAAGAGGTTATGTTTAACAATAGTTTGAGGCTAAAATATGCCAAATTAGACAAAAAGAATGAATATGAGTTTGAACTCTCTATTGAAGAATCGGACAAATTTAGTTCTGTAGCACATATTTATGAGCATCTTGACAACGCAACAGACCCAAAATCTGAAGGCTATGAATACTTTTTAAGTTCTACAGCAGACTCCAGAGAAATGAAAAAAAAAGAAAATAGCAGCAAGTTTTGCGGGATAGCCTTCGATTATGACCAAGACAAAAAAGTGTTAAAATTTAAAGATTGTGAAAAAATGAAATGGGAGGAAATTCCCCCAAAAGGCTATTTATTTCAAGATATTAGCCAGCAAGAAGAAGAAAAAAAGCGACAATTAGAGGCGATTAGCAAGGTAGAAAAAGGAGATGTTCAAAATAAAGAAATGATTCACTACCTTTTTCATTCGCAAGATTTACAAGGCGAATATTTGAATAAGGAGTTGGAAAAAGTGTATCAAACTGCCGAAGATGGTACGCCTTATACCTATTCTTACAACCAACAAAAAGCCATTTTGAATGCGGTTTTGCGCAAGCCTTTGACGGTAATTCAAGGTCCTCCGGGTACTGGCAAAACGACTGTTATTACTGAAATTATTTTGCAATTATTGGCACAAAATCCTGATGCAAAAATTCTCATTACCTCACAAACAAATGATGCGGTGGACAATGTATTGCAAAATTTGCTTAAAAAGAACGTCCCTTTTGTGAGGTTAAGTGGCTTGAGGCAGCCGAAAGAAGTAAGTTTGCAAAAACATACTTTGGATAAAAAAATGGAAGGCTGGAAAAAAGAGATAATCAGCAAAAGTAAAGCATATTTTGACACGCTGAAAAAGGGCTTCTTTGAGGAGGTAAAAAAAGAATATCCATTCACAGAACAGGTTTTTAACATTGTATTAAATGCCTTACAATGGCATCATAAAAAAGATACTATCCAAAAAATGTTGGAAAGAGATACTTTATGGAAAAACAGTATTCCGCATTTAGCGAACGAAGCAACGTTTATTCAGTATTTTGCCACGTACTTGCCAAAAGTAGCCGTCATTTCCTTTTTTGAAAAACGAGAATTGCATAAAGAATGGCTTGTTGCGATTCAATCTTTGGACGAAAGAAGTGAAATTAACAACAAATTGATTGATAGCATCAATGTTATAGGAGCTACTTGCAATCATATTGCTTCCAAAAAATACCAAAAATTCAACTTCCAATTTGATTATGTCATTATGGACGAATCGGGCAAGGCTACCCCTGCGGAGTCTTTGGTGCCGATTGTTTTAGGGACAAATGCCATTTTGGTGGGCGACCATAGGCAGCTTAGACCTACCCTCACGAGTAGTCGCGAGGTGGAAAAATGGTTAAGAGAAAAATATAAAACGGAAAAAGAAAATTATGACGGCTGGGACGATTATTTCAATCGCCCAAGTTTGTTTGAGCAGGTCATTATGAATATAGACGACAATTTCAAAAGTCAATTGACCGAATGTAGGCGATGTTCCGAAGAACAAGTTGCACTCATTTCTGCCTGTTTTTATGAGCCATATGGAGATGAACCTATAGAATTTGTGCCACGCAATGCGGATAAAGAACACAATTTGGACTTAAAAGTGGCTTCTTCTATTTTCTTTATAGACATTGGCAGAGATAATAGAAGTCAAACGGATAAAAATGGGTCTTCTTACAATGTGCATAGTGCAAAACTTATTCCAGAAGTATTGCAGAAATTGGATATTTTTCCGCAAATACAAGGACAAAGTATTGGAATTATTACAGGTTATACAGCACAATTAAGGAAAATTCAGCAGGAATTGAATGTCCATTTTTCGCATCAATCCAAGCGAATGAAGCATATAAACCTGCAATCTGAAGGCTTTACCGTTTCTGTTGTGGATAGGTTTCAAGGGCTTGAAAAAGACATAATTATCTTTGATTTAGTGCGGACAGGGCATGACCAAACGCTGGGCTTTTTGGCTAATGCCAATCGGATAAATGTTGCCCTTTCACGCCAATCCAAATTACTCATTATTATCGGTGATAGAGCGGGTATTTTGAGCGTTTCTAACAAAAATGGCGAACAAAATCCTTTGCAGCACTATATTCAACAGCTCAAACCTCATCAAATTATCACACAATTAACACAAATATTTTCATGAACACAACAGAAGAAATCTATAACAAAATACACAGCCAATATCCTATTGACTATCGTGTCAATGAAATCATTGCTTTTGCCTATCCTTTTCGCAAAATAAAAGCAAGGGTAACATCAAACAAACAGCCTGAGGCTTCTTTGCAGCAAATCTACAGCGTTATCGTAAAAGCGGTAGAAATGGGAATGCAAAGTGAACAAGAACTATGTCAATTTTTGGGCATAAGCAAAGATGATTTTTTGGTCAGAGAATTTTATTTTTTGAGAGAAAAAGGATATCTTGATTTGGTATCAGATAAATGGCTTGTAACAAGTGCTGGAAAAGAATTTACGCAAGATAACAGTGTATTAATGGTACTTCAACAAGAGGATTTTGAGTTTTATATAGACGGAATAACGGGAGAGGTACGCACATTTCATGAGCCGCTTATGTCAAAAGAAGAAAAGAAACTGCCTTTTTCTATAGAAAATTATGCCTTTAAAACTCCTGCTTTAATTGAGGATAGGGGAGAAAAAATAGCGGATTTATACAAAGAAGAAAATCAAAACGCTGCTTATATAATTGATATTGACAAAGAGAATCTTCTTTTTGACAAAGTATTTTATCAAGACTATTGGCTGATTGAGTACATTCCTTTTTCAGAAAAAAGTACAGAAAAAGAGCCTTTTGTAGAAATTCGTAGCATGAAATCTCCTTTTCACAAAGAAAAAGAACTCAGCCAACAGTTACAAGCGCATTATCCAAGTATTGTCTATGATTTGACCGATTCTGAAAGAAATGAAATAGCCGAAATTCCCACACTTGTTTCGCATAAAGTCGCACAAGTATCGGAAGAGGCAGAATTGGAAAATCTTAGCATTTGGCAAACACAGCAAAAATTCAAAGAAGCATTAGAAACTACTCAAAAAGCCATTCTTATTGAAAGTCCTTGGATTAAAAGAGCGACTCAAACCTATCTGCCGCAGATGGAAAAGCTATTAAAGGCGGGTAAGTCTATCGTCATTATCTATGGAATTGAGGAAAAAGATGAACATGACATCACAACATTAAGGAAGGTCGAAGCCTTACAAAAAAAATTTCCTGATAAAATGAAGCTCATTCATCTCCCTACTTATGCAGACAAACCCACCAAAATGAAAGGAACACACCGAAAATTGCTCATAAAAGATACTGAATATTACATTTCAGGCAGTTTTAACTTTCTCTCTTTCAACAAAAAAGAAGGGGAAAGCGTAGCAAATGAAGAAAGCCATCTTATACGAAAAAAAGTAAAGGATAAACTTCAAACTGTTTTGAAAGAATATAACTTAGCAAATATTGTAAATATTGGCATATTTGGAGGATAAAAACCTCATGATACCTTGAACGGGATAAATTTTCCACAAAAAGCCACAAAAATACAACCGGCTTACTAAATCTCAAAGGTTTAGTAAGCCATTTACCCCGTTTGCTGTATAGCTAAAAAACGATTTTTTTAGGGCAAATTAACTTTCCCTCAAAAGTTCATAAAAAAACCGTACTTTTGGGGGCTTTTTTGTGGGTAAAATTTAGGTTCACGAAGATTCACGCAGATTTGCGGAGATTTAACCGCAGATTTTCACAGATTAAAAACATTTGCGAAAATCTGCGTCCCTCATCTGCGGAAATCTGCGCAAAATCAACAAACAAAACCATGTTAAGCAAATTATCGATTTTATGCTGCTTTTTTCCTTGTTGCTTGTTTGCACAATCCTACAATACTGCCGCTGGCATACGAGTAGGCAATGGCTTAGGCATGTCGATACAGCAACGAATTAGCGAAAAAACGACCATAGAAGGCATTGCACAAAGAAAATTGGCGGAAAATAGTCCTATGACGGTAACTGCCTTAGTGCAAAGACATCAGGCTATCAAAGGGCGCGCTTTGAACGCCTATCTGGGGGTAGGCGCGCATAGAACGTGGGCGCAAACTCAAGATTTGTATGGCATAGACGGCGTTTTAGGCGTAGAAGGAACGATTTTTTACCTAAACACTTCCTTAGATTATCGCCCTTTGTGGAATGTAAATGCCACAAAAGGAAATTATCAAGGGCAGGTAGGCGTAACCGTTCGCTATGTTATAAAACAAGCTCCTTATAAAAAGAAGCTCAAAAAAGGACAAAAAGAATATTATAATCCACCACCACAAACCAAATGGACGTGAACAATTATACAGGGTGGCGCACTTTCCAAAAGTGCGCCACCCTCCCAAGAACCTGATAACTGACGTATGACAAAACTTCGTATAGGCATTACCATAGGAGACGTAAACGGGGTAGGTCCCGAGGTGCTTCTCAAAGCGTTTTTAGACAGTAGATTGAGAAATATGTGCATTCCCATTTTGTATGGCTCTGCACGTGTAATTAATATTTACAAAAAACTCTATCAATTCGATAAATTTGGCTACACCGTAGTAGCAAATCCTTCGCAAGCAAAGCCAGGTACACTCAATATTATTGACTGCATTCCCGACATCGAACGGGTGGATATGGGGAATCCTTCGCCTGCTGCGGGGCATTGCGCCTTAGTCGCCTTGCAATGTGCGATAGATGACGCTTTGCACAAGCAAATAGATGTCATTGTTACTTTGCCTGTGGACAAAGCCACCATAAAATTGCATAAAAGTGATTTTTCGGGGCATACAGAAATGCTGGCAGAGGCTTTTGGAGGAAAAGATAACCTCATGTTTATGGTTTCTGACCAACTCAAAGTGGGGCTTGTTACCAATCATTTGGCATTGAGTGATGTCTCCAAAAACCTGTCTGTGGCGCGCATTGTGGCAAAGGCAAAGATGATGATAGACACGTTGAAGCAGGATTTTGACAAGGAAAAACCCATGATTGCGGTCTTAGGACTCAATCCACATGCGGGAGACGAGGGCAATATTGGCAGAGAAGAAATCGATATTATTACCCCCGCTTTGGCGCAGTTGCACAAAGAAGGCTATATGGCGTATGGTCCATACTCGCCAGACGGCTTTTTTAGCTCTTTGGGTTTCAAACATTTTGATGCAGTGCTGGCAATGTATCACGACCAAGGACTTATTCCCTTCAAATTGTTGGTAGGCACACAAGGCGTGAATTATACCGCAGGTATGGAGATTATCCGTACTTCGCCCGACCATGGCGTAGCTTATGACATTGCAGGAAAAGGCATGGCAGATGAAAGCAGTTTTAGAAATGCGCTTTACCTTGCCATAGATATATACGAACGCCGCATGGAAAATAAAACACTCAAAGCAAATGCGCTACTTATAGAGAAAAAACAAGCTTCTCAAGAGGAAGCGCAATCTGCAAAAGTAGCGTTTGATGAGATTTAAACAAATTGAAAATGGAGAATAACGATAATCCCTATTGAGTACACCGTCATAATTTTTGTAAAAGGCATTTGCCCCCCCGCCCCCCTGAAGGGGGAGAAAGGCTTTACCCCCCTTTAGGGGGGCAAGGGGGGCAAATGACAAACTGTTAAGTTATTTAATTTCCGTTCGTTAGTTTCCTTAGTGATAAAAATTGAAAGTGTGCTTAATTCTCAATTTTCAATTTTCAATTAAAAAACATGCCTCCAAAACTTCACCCCGTCCTCATACAAGCCGTTGTTACAGGGCTTATCTCCATCTTTGCCGACAATCGCTATGCCGACAAAGCCATAGAATATCTCCTCAAATCCAATCCCAAATGGGG
>JAYUZN010000935.1:0-1704 GCA_043751755.1 Bacteroidota bacterium
CGAAGACATCACAAGTTTAGACACAGCTTTTCTGGCAACTATGCGCACACAAGCAGAACAATATGTTATCTATGCAGATAATTGTTTGCTTACGCAGGAGTTTATGCAAAAACATAAGCTCATTTTCAAGAAAATACCGAGAGAGATTAGCAGATGTTAATTTTTTCACGCAGATTTTCGCAGATGATAGCAGATAACGCAGATGAAGAAAAAAACCGAGAGAATCTGCAGGAAACTCCCTATCTTTGTCTTTTATTATTATAAAATAAGTATGAAAAGTTTTGACACATGGAACTATGAGGAGGTGGAAAACACCTTTCATATACAAGAAATGGACACTTTGCCTTTGCTGGAAGAATGGCTATCTGCCGAATATGAAATCGAAGAACATACGAAAATAAACCTTCATAAAATGAAAGACAAACTCAAGAAGAAGGCAAAAGCATGGAATGAAGATGAGTTAAAAATGTTTTTTATTGCACCTTTGTTAGAAGATGTAGAATTGGAAACCCCTTATTTTCAGCCCTATACACAGCGCAGTATTTCTGCAACAATAGGTGAAATAGAGGTAGGTGGGCGGGTAGATTTGGTTGTGGCAAAAGGCAAAAGAAGCCCACAGCAGCCTTTTTTTTGCTTGCATGAATATAAGCAAGATCGCCCCCCTTTATCCCCCCAAATTGGGGGGATAAAGGGGGGCGGAGATGCGCTCGGACAATTATTGATTTCGATGGTGGTAGCTCAAGCCCTCAATACGCAGGAAATTCCGATTCTGGGAACGTATATTGTAGGCAGAAATTGGTTTTTTGTGGTGTTATTAGACAAAAAATATGCAGTAAGCAATGAATATAATGCAGCAGATGACTCTATTTTCAAGATTTTTGCTATCCTTCAAAAGGCTAAAGAGATTATGATACGCCACTCATAAGGCAATTTTTTTCTTAATCTGCGCAAAACTCCCTATCTTTGTCCTTCAAAGCACCACAAATTATGGCATTTCCCGCAGTAAAAACGCTACATACACTTGACGAATATTTCGCCCTCACCGACCACGAGACGGAAATTCGCTACGAATATCACTTTGGCAAAATCGTGGCTATGGCAGGCGCAATGCTTAGGCATAACATGATTGCGGGCAATGCACACGCCTTGTTACACGCACAGTTGCGAAAACGAAAATGCACGCCCTTCAATTCGGATAGTCGTTTGCGGGTAAATCAGCAAATGTGGGTCTATCCTGATGTGATGGTTTCCTGCCATGACGAAGACATAGAAGCGCGCCTTTATATTCAACATCCGTCCTTGATAATAGAAGTGTTATCAGACAGTACACGTGGGGTAGATTATAGCCTCAAAAAGCAGTATTATTTCCAAATCCCCGATTTGCAATACTACCTCATCATAGAAACTACCCATATTTCGATAGATGTGTATGAAAAACAAGGTACGATTTGGGCAAACAAAGTCTATACGGAGGCAGATACGCTTATTCCACTGCCCTTGTTGAAGGTGGAATTTTTGATAGAAGATTTGTATGAAAGAATAAAATTTGAAGATAAATAGCTTGTTTTTCACGCAGATTTGCGCAAATTTTCTCGCAGATTTGCGCAAATTTTTTCCTGCTGTAAAGAAAAAAGAGCTAAATTTTTCGCTTTTGAGCCTAAAAAACCGCAAAGTTCGCAAGGAAAGCTCACGCAAAGGACGCAA
>JAYUZN010000936.1:0-7131 GCA_043751755.1 Bacteroidota bacterium
GAAAATGATTTTGTAAACATGTTTATGTGGATTGAAAGGCGTTATTTTTCCTCAAAGATACGCAGAAAAGCCGAAATAAACAGTAGCTTTGCACGATAATTGCGTTAATTATTTGGATTTCACGCAGATAAACGCAGATTTTGGCAGATTTCGCAGATGCAATACAAATACATTTCCTGTTTTATCTGCGAAATCTGCTCTTATCTGCGAAAATCTGCGTGAACCTCGAAACCCGAAAATATCTCAACATGTGGAAATTCTTAAAAAAACAACTCTATACATTTCTTAACTTCAATTTAGAGGGAGATATTTCTCATTATTTTACCCAACTACTGCCCAAAATCCTCATCTTATTTTTGGCAGAACAATTAATTGTAAGTTACTTTGATAACACAGCAAATTTCGTAACAACCCTTATTGCTTTTATAGGATATTTTATTTTTTTGTATATTATAAAACGCTATGATTTAACGAAATATAGAAGTGAACTTAAGTTATATATTTACCTTTTTACCTTGTCTGCGGTGGTAGTTTGGTGGTTTTCGAGTGCCGGGTTATTAGGCTCTATTGGATATTATTTTTCTTTTTCTGTATTTGCTTGTATCGTTATGTTTGAGGAAAAGCAGTACAAAAAAATGCTATTTCTCCCCATTATTGTTTTTACCAGCCTTTCGCTCATAGACATTTTTTTCCCAAATTTGCCCTTGCAATATTCAAGCGATATAATTCGGCGAATAGACATCTTTTCCGCCATGATGTTTAGCTCTTTAGTAATCATTTTGGTGTTCCATTTTTTGAAAAGAATTTATGAAAAAAAAGAAACCGAATTGTTAAGTCAATATGAAACCGAAAAAAAATTGAACGAGGAATTGGATAACTTTGTATATCGCACCTCTCACGATTTGCGCGCGCCTGTGTCTTCTTGCTTGGGATTGGCAGAAATCGCTTTGGCTTCGCAAGATATAGAAGAAGTACATCGTTATTTACGCTTACAACAACGCAGTTTGGGGCGAATGGACAAATTTATTACAGATGTTTTGCATTATTCGCGCAATCACCGTTTGGAAAAGGAGTTTACTTTGATAGACCTCAACCAGATTTTTGGTGAGATGATGGAGCAAGTTACCTATTCAAAAGAGGCGGAAGGCATCATTTGTTCTTTTGAAAATAAATCCACACAGCCCTTCTATTCAGACCCACTTCGGCTGCAAATGATATTTAATAACCTCATTAGCAATGCGATACGCTACCACGACAAGCACAAAAGCGACCGTTTTTTGAAAGTAACCGCCGATTTTATTGCTGACAAGTGGCAAATAACCTTTGAAGACAATGGCATAGGCATTGATGCTGCCGTTTTGCCCAAAATCTTCGACATGTTTTATCGTGGCACACAACATTCGGACGGCTCAGGCGTAGGCTTATACATTGTAAAACAAGCACTTGAAAAAATAAATGGGCATATTGAATGTGAATCAAAGTTGGGGATAGGGACGATTTTTAGGGTGTATTTGGGAGAAATGCAGGGATAAACGTTTAGCATAAAAGTTGAATGAATGAAAAAAAGCGTATATTTGCCTCAAATTTAGCTATATGAAAGTAACATTTAAGCATTTAGGGCCCATTCAAAAAGGTAGTTTAGACCTCACAAAAAGATGCTATCTATTTGTCGGACAGAATAATAGCGGCAAAACCTATACCTCAAACTTGTTGTGGTGTATCTTGAATGAAAAAACTACCTGGAATTTTATTTCACAATCGAACTTATCCCTTGCATTTGAGAATAAACAACTTAACCTTACAGAAGCATTTTTGACAGAAATTTTAGCAAAATATGCTCAATATATAAAGGAAATAGCCCTTCCTGCTGCCTTTAATTTGCCGAATAATCATTTTATATTTGAAAAATTTGAAATCGATTTTTCTTTTTCTGCGGAAAAAATAGCAAATATGGCACACAAAATGGATTTATTAGACCTTGTAAACAATGAAAAAACGACTTTAACTTCTATTATTACCGAAAAAGGGAAAATGAGTTTGGCTTATACAAAGGAAATAGACAATAAAAAAATGCTTGAAGGTACTATCTGGCATTTCCTTTTTTCCATGTTATTTGAGCATAACCATAACCTCGTTTCTCTCCCTTCTGAGCGCAAATCCTATTCTACTTTTAGCCCCTATTTTTTCCGTTTAGAAAAAGAAAAAAAATCAGAAATGCAAAAAAGACTCTTGCAAATCACACATAGTAGAAAAAATGGGAAGCAAAGCGAAGATATTGCCAAAATAGCTGCAGAATTTGGCTCAGATTATACCGAAATTATGGACGATTTATTGACAAAATATTATAAATTATCGGAAGATAGACCTACTGAAAATAGGGAATATGAGGCATGTATGCAGGGATTAATAGGTATTATGCAAGGAAATATTGTGTTAGAATCGGAAAATATTACGCCCAAATTATGCTATAGAATGGCAGAATCTACGGAGAAATTAGACATGTATTTGGCTTCATCTTCTGTAAATCAGCTCTCGGCTTTGCTGCATTTTTTTAGGTATTGGGCAAAAAATGAAAACAATTTTTTGATGATAGATGAGCCAGAAGAAAATCTTTCGCCCCTCAATCAAATCAAATTGATAGACGTTTTGTATAAATATGTAGTCAAAAATGACAATCGTTTATTGCTTACAACACATAGCCCAATTGTCGCAAAAAGCGTGAATAATTATTTGCACTTAGGTTCTTTGAAAGAAAAAGGCTTGCTTTCCAAAGTTATTTCGCAAGAAAAATTGACGATTGAGGCAGAAACTGCCCTTGATGCAAAGGATTTTGGGGTATATTTTTTTGACGGAAAACAGATAATAGACTATGTAGAAAAGGAAGGAAATGAATATGGCGTATTTTTTCGGGAGTTTGAAAAAGCAACAAATCAAGTCAATAACTTCGCTGATACGCTGAAAAATTATATTTACGAATCACTTGAAGAACATGTCTATTCCTAATTTTTTTGCCCAAAATCGCCGTAAAATCCAACAATATGCAAAAAATATTGGCTTTATAAAGCCCATACATAGTCCTCATTTTGACATAATAGAAAACAAAAATAAGGAAGGAACTGGAAAATTGAGAGAAATAAGCATCAATAATATTCCGCATGATAGCCTTCATGAAAGAACTTGGGAAGTCAATTTTGATATAGAAGAAAGCCCCAATAATCGTTATATTTTCAATACACCACAAGGCAAAAAGAAGGTAGAAAAAGCATTGATTGTATTGATTAATAAGCGATTATATATTTACATGTTTGAAATGAAATCAGAAATCAGTCATGAAGAAAGAAAAGAAAATAGTCTGGCACAAATTCGCCAAAAATGGGTGGACACGATGGAACGACTAAGCCTCCTTTTGACTTTGTATTGTCCAGAACATGTTTACCAAACCAAAATAGAAGAGGGTGAAGAAGTACATTTTTGCCCTTTTGACAAGGTAAAAATAACTTATACAGGCATCCTTATTTACAATACTCATTCCATTCCTACTCTCACCACAGAAGAAAATAAAACAGATATTTATTGCGTTTTTAAAGGGGAAAAACCTCGCTTACACATTCAAAATGAGCTATTTGGAAATGAACCCTTAGACCTGATTTTCCTAAAAAATGAAACTTCTGATATGGAAAATATACGCTTAGATTTCATGAAAGACATTTTCAAAAAAGAAATCAAAGACGAAAGCCTTTTTTGTTGGTAAAATGCTGCTACCTTTGTCTCCCAAATAAGTGCGGATATTGGCAGATGCTGTAGATAAAATTACGCCGCTATTATCTGCGAAATCAGCTTTCATCTGCGTTTATCTGCGAGAAATTACGACTAACACCATGTTCAAACAACACCCAAAAGGGCTACCATTTCTCTTCTTCACCGAAATGTGGGAACGTTTCGGCTACTATCTGATGATAGGTATTTTCGCTTTTTACCTCAAAGATGCCAAGCAAGGCTTTGGCTTTGACGAGGCAGAGGCAAGCAATCTATACGGAACCTTCATTGCGCTTGTGTTCCTTACCCCCTTCATCGGCGGAATTGTGGCGGACAAATGGCTCGGCTATCGCAAATCCATCATTATAGGCGGCATTATGATGGGATTTGGCTATATCGGCATGTCTATTCATAGCAAAGAAGCCCTTTATCTTTCTATGGGCTTGGTTATTTTTGGAAATGGCTTCTTCAAACCCAATATTTCTACGATTTTGGGAAATCTGTATTCCGAAGGACAATACAAAAAAGAAAAAGATTCGGGCTACAATATTTTTTATATGGGCATCAATATTGGGGCTTTTGTCTGCAACTTTTTTGGCGCAGCCATGTACAACCTCTACGGTTGGGGAGCGGCTTTTATAATGGCGGGCATCGGCATGTTTATTGGAATTGCCGTTTTTCTCACTGGCACGCGCCATTATGCACACGCCGACATTCGCAAATCTACGGGAGAAGCCATGTCCGAAGAGGACAAAAAAACATGGATTTCTTTTGGTGGAACAATTGTGGTCGCCATTTTATTAGCCGTTTTTGCCTTTCAAAAAACCGGTTTTTGGATAAAAGACCAGACTACAGACGCTTTTTTGTTGGCATGTTTGCCTGTGATAGCCTTCTATGCCTATATTTATTTCTCTGCACCTGCCCACGAAAAACGTCCTTTGGCGGCTCTTATGGTCATTTTTATTGTTACCATTCCTTTTTGGGCGGTATTCAAACAAAATGGAACTGCCCTGAATACTTGGGCAGACCGATATACGGATAGGCAGCTTACGGGCAGCACTGCCAGCGTTTTGGGCGCATTGAAGCAAACAAAAGAATTGACAGGCAAAATGGATTCTGTCCCCAAATATGATAGCCAATTTAGGCAAGAAAAAATAGGCGACAAAAAAGTGAAAACTTTAGGCAAAGATTCTTATTTTAACAATATGTCCCAAACGGAGCAGCCTCAAACCGAAAATGACAAAATCAGCGTTTGGTCGCCTAATCTTTCGCAATCTATCAATCCGGGCTGGGTCATTTTGCTTACGCCTTTGGTGGTCGGATTTTTTGGGTTTTTGAGAAAAAAAGGAAAAGAACCTACCACAGCCACCAAAATCGCACTTGGTTTGCTCATCAGCGCATTGTCAGGGTTTTGTATGATTGGAGCAGTACATTTTAGCCATAACGGGGCAGAGAAAAGCAGTATTCTCTGGCTATTGGGAACGTATGGAATCATCACTGTAGGCGAACTTTGCCTAAGTCCTATGGGGCTTGCCTTGGTTTCCAAACTTAGCCCTACCCGCATTACGGCGATTATGATGGGCGGCTGGTTTCTTTCCACCTCTATTGGCAACAAACTTTCGGGCATTTTGGCTTCTATGTGGGACGGCTACGAACACAAAGCGGATTATTTTTATGTAAATATAGGCTTTCTCCTCGCAGCAACGGCGGTGATGTTCTTGCTGTTGCGCTGGCTGAATGGGATTTTTAGGGAATATGTGGAGAAATCGTAGGTTCAGGTTCACGCAGATTTTCGCAAATTAAACCGCAGATTTTCGCAAATTTTTCTTAATCTGCGTGAAATCTGCGTCCCTGAATCTGCGGAAATCTGCGTGAAATCCCGTATTTATGCAATCGTTACTTCTTCTACTTTTTCTGCTTCGTCGCTTGTTTGCGTGATGCCGAGTTTAGCCTCGATTGCCTCAATACGCGCTACAAGGTGGTCGAGGTTTGTGTTGCTTGAAGAAGACGTGCCACGTCCAAATTTGGTAACAACCTCTTCTGTTGCCCGTTTGATTCTTTCTTCAAACTCCTCTTTTTTGTGTTCTGTACTTTTGAAAAAATCTTCCAGAATTTTTTTGCCATCTAATTCCGAGATTTTCCCTTTGTCCACCAAATCCTTCACCGTAGCTTCTACCTTTTCGGCAGCCATTGCTACTAAGCCTACGCCGGCATAAAACACTTTTTTAAACATGTCTTCCATGACAAAATATATTAATAAGTTGAAAATGAGTTGTGTAAGTAGTTGAAAGTTATAAGTTGAGAGTTATCATAATCAATAAGATATATCGAAAATATATGTTTAAATTATTTCTCACTTGTACTTAACTATATTTACACTACATAAGCCTACATTCATTTATCGTGCCAAAAATAGTATGCTTGCATAACATTTTTTTGCCAAAAAAATGTTAAATATATAATAATCAGTATATTATGTTTTTTTGCTTTTAATAAAGAAAAAAGGGTTTATAAAAAAGCTATGACTTTTTGGCAGAAATAGTAGGAAGATTGGCAGTTCTCAAAAGGCAGTTTGGCAGAAAGTACATGCCATTTTCTAAATGGCAGAAAATATCACATTTCCACTCCCTCATACACCTCCCCCAAGCTCAATTCCACACCGAGAGACCGAATTTCAAGGCTTTTTTCGCTATCTGTTTCAGAAGTTCGTTCCCAAGTATTTTCTTTAATTCTGTACCAACTTTCTATATAAAACGTGTCTTGTTCTATCAAAATATATTCGCGAAAAGAAGCGCATCTTTGATATAACATAAATTTCTCGCCGCTATCATATCTTTGTGTACTATTAGACAACACTTCTACAATGACTAAAAGATTGGTTATCAAGTCTTCACGTCCCTCATAAAACTCAGGCTTTTCGCTAATCACTAAGGCATCAGGATAGAGGGCTATGTTTTTATCTGCTATATATATTTTTTGGTCGCTGTTGAGTACCAAATATTTTTTTTCCAATTTTCTAACAGAGACCCATAAAGCACTTCCTGCCTGTACAGCTATTTGATTATAATTGAATTTAACTGATGCCCTTTGTTGAATATGCCCGTTAAAAAATTGATGTTTATGAACTGCCTGCGTTTCTTTCGCAAGATACTCGTCCAAAGTGTATAACTTTGGTTTGCGAATCTTTTTGGGAGAAAGGGTAGTAGTAAGCAGGAGAAATTGTGCTAAAAAATGATATAAGGAACAAAAATTAAATAACTTACCATTTTCTCACCCCTAAGGCACGAAGAAACACGAAGCAATATAGTAAAAGAAGACATCTAAGCCACGCTTTTTCTTTCTTAGTTTTCTTTGTGCCTTAGGGGTAAATTGTGA
>JAYUZN010000937.1:0-3444 GCA_043751755.1 Bacteroidota bacterium
CGTAATATGCAGAATGGAAGGAATGCATTGAATATCATAAATATCTGAAATGCTGACAATATTGCAAGGAGGAGCGCAAGGACTTGTGTAGAGATGATGTACCCAAGCATTTGAAGGGTCATTAAAGCCCCATTCAGGCAAACCTGCGGTATAAGGGGTAAAACTATAACCTAAATCGCAAAGCAAGTTTTTTTCTTCTTCGGCAGGATGCCGTTTGGCAAAATCAGGTCCCAGCCCCCCTCCAGACATGACCAAATGATTGGGAATGTGTCCCCCCATTGAAGAGGTGCTATATGCACCCGGAATGGAGGGGTCTTCACAGCGCAAATGATGCCCATTTAACCCTAACCCCATCGTTTCCTGATTTAACAGCGCAAAGGCATTAAAAAAAATGCTGCCGGGAGAGGCACATACTGTATAAAGGAAGGGATTAAGGTTTTCTATCCAATACCCTCCACCACTATTCGAGAGTATTTGTGTTTGATTGCTGAACTGAAGGAATTTGTGGTAACGAGTAAAGTTAACAAATGCACCACCTGCTCCAATTGGTGGTACATTTGTCCAAATACAGCCTAACAAATGTATCGCTTCATGTAGGGTAACTGTATATAAATCAAGCCCTCCCAATATAGGGTCGCTGGGATTGATATTATTACTATCCGTCAAGCAATACCAATCCAAGTCTGGGTTAATTTCGATTTGCCCATGATACAAACTGGCATTGAAAACAGCCCCTAACGGATATTGTAGATAAGAATTTTGTCCACTAAGCAAGGTTTTTTGTACTTCAGTGTCTAATATCAATCCTCCGGGCTGATTATTGGGGAGGATATAAAAAGGGGTAGCTGCTGCTGTTCCCCCAAAAGGGGTCGAACTTCGAATAATAATTTCAACTCTTGCAGGGGTATTAATAGGTGCAACATCTGCTATAAAGTTTGATAAATCCATGAAAACTTGGCAAACCACATTTCTACGCATTTCGCCCAAGGTCAGTCCACTATTAGGATAAATCGTGGCATCTTGAAAAAACGGTGATGTAGGTAACATATCCTCAAATTCCAAATTGAATTTCCCGACTTGACAAGACGGAAGCAAGGGATTAACGATTAATTGAGTATCTATATATTCCTTTCCCGTATTGTCAAAAATACGGACAGGCGGCACAGGCTGTCCCAAAGCAGCCCAATGTATCGTATCTAACTGATAAAACGCTCCTGTCCCACAACTTTGTGCTGAGGCAGTATTGATTTTTCCTATTCCAAATAACGTTAATAACATAGTTAAAAATGTTAGAATGCCCCCCCCCTCTACCCCCCCCCACATGTATATGTAGTTTCGACACTTGCGTGTCTCGATACGAATGGCAAGAATTTGTCCAAAAAAGTACTTCGTTTCATAAAAAAAAATGCAAAAAAAATGAATGGTGAGCGAAAATATAAAAAACGGGTGAATCCGTTTGTTATCAAGTATGGGGAGAAGTATGTCTTTTGTTATAGGGAAATGGGCGATACAACAAAAACGTGGGCAATGTACGACTATTTTTAGATAAAACAAATTTATTTTGAAAAAAATACTCACAAAAAAAAGCGTGAGAAAAATCCCACGCTTTTTTGTTATATATATGAAAAAATCATTTACTTGTAAATAATATAATCTCTTGGATTAAGCGGCTCGCCATTGTACCACATTTCAAAATGAAGGTGAGGACCCGTTGTATTTTCGCCCGTATTGCCTACTACCGCAATCGGCTCACCTGCATGTACATAGCTTCCTTTTTTCTTCAACAAACGGCTATTGTGTTTGTAAAAAGTAACTACCCCCGTAGGATTTGAAACCGCTATAACATGCCCGTCCGCTTCTGTATATTCCGAAAAAATAACATAGCCCTCTGTAGCAGCAAGCACCGTTTCATTTTCATTTGTAACTACATCTATGCCATAATGCCCTTTTGCGGGACTAAATCCATCGCGAATGTACCCTATAACAGGGCGCAAAATCGTTTTGATAGCCAAAGACATTTTCTGCGTAGTTTTGCCTACAGCAGCATCTCCGGGCGAAGGTTGCGGTTTTATGTCATTGCTCGCAACGGTAGCATCATTTTGCGGCATTACTTTTTCAGGCTCCTTTGTTTCAGGCGTTTTTGCAGGTTTTGTTGGGGTTTTTGTAGTAGCAGTAGTTGAACCTTTGACAGGAAACGTATTATTGCTTGGCGCAATAATCGAAGGAATCGGCTCATCTAATTTGAGCGAGCGTTGAAGGCTTACAATAAACTCATCTCTGCGCTGAATCTCTTTTTTCAAAGTATCTAAAGCACTTTGCATATACATCAATTTTTTCTCGTTTTCGGGATTCGTGTAACCCGGAATTTGCTGACGAATCGCAGGCGTGTACCATATCAGAGACCCTGTACCCGCAATCGCGCCCAAAACGAGCAACACTGCACTCGCCATCCATATTATCGGACGTATTCTATATTGACGAGGAGACGACAAGGTTTCCGCATCAATAAACTCTACCCGATATTGACGGCTAAGGGGGTGTAAAAATTTCTGCATTATTTTTTTCATTCTCTTTTTGTATAAAGTACAATAATTGCCGTAAATTTGCGAATAGTTTTTTGATTCAACAAATATTTTTGAATAAAAACGAAATAAATCGTAATTTTATGCCATAATACTCCGTTTGTATCTATTCAACGCTGCAAATGTACAAAATATTATTTTATACCTACATAATTATGTTAGATTTTTTGCAAAAAAGTATTTTTTTCTGTTCCCTACTCTTGTTGCTTACAGCTTGTGGCAAACAGAATCGAAGCCCGATGGCGCGTTTGTATCACAATACAACTGCCTATTTCAATTATTACTATAATGCAGACAAGTTGTTGAAGGAAAAAAACGCGGAAATGGACGCAAAATATACTGCGCCAAGTTCGGGATATATAGACGTGAATTATGTGGGGACAGAGGAGGAACTCAAAACCTACGAGGCGGATATGGATAAGGTCGTGAAGAAAAATGATGCCATGATTTACAAGCACCCGAATAGCAAAATGGTAGATAATGGGCGTTTTGTCAATGGAAAAGCCTTTTTCTACAAGGGACAATACACCCGTTCTTTGGAGAATTTTGAAGAAATACTGATTAAATATTCCAAATCTCGGATAACTCCGCAAGTGCATTATTGGGAGGCAGTAACTTATTTCCAAATGGGGAATAAAGAAATGGCGAAAAGTATTCTGCTTGAGTATCTTACGGATTTCGATTCTTTGAGAGCCGTCAAAGTGAAGCATAGAAAATGGAAATATCCCAAAAAATTGGAGGCTGATGTTGCCATTCTCAAAGCCAAAATGTTGATTGAGGAAAAGCAATATGCAAAGGCTATAACCGATTTGGAGAAAACGGTGAGCCTCATCAAAGACAAGAAAAAACGCCTCAAAACCTT
>JAYUZN010000938.1:0-6867 GCA_043751755.1 Bacteroidota bacterium
CGCTAAAAAAAAGAGGGAGGGGTTGGCATGTTTTTTCTATAAATATCCCCGTCCCTACGGGACTATAAAATTGTTACTTTATTCAATTTTCATTCCTAAGCAGTATCTCATAAATAAATAACAATCGTTCAAGCGTAGCCATGTTTCTATTTCTCGCAGATTCGCATAGATAACAGTGGATAAACGCAGATATAGTGTATCAATTGTCCTCATCTGCGAAAATCTGCGTGCCTACAACACTTTTTCCATCAATTTCAGCAGCCCATTTGTCAAAATGTCTAGCTCCTTTTTTTGCAAAGGATGATGCCCTAACAGCAAAGCCTGTATATACAAAATCTTGACATTCAAGAGTTTAACTTCCAAATCATCTATCGCAATCAGATTTCTGACCAAAATATTATTGTAATTAAAACAAAGTTGTGCATCTGCATTTTTAATAGTCTCCTCCATCAAAGCATCTAAAATCCCTCCCCACAAGCTATCTGATTTTTCCTTTGAAAAAGAAATATTGCGCAAAAAACCCATTTCTTCGCTTCTATAATAAATCGTAGGCACATTTTCGGGCTGAAATTTCTTCAAATCTGCCTGACAATTAAACTCCTCTAACACAGTGTTTGCCAAGTCTATAAAATCAAAAACCTCCTTCGTTTCGGCAGGACTTAGCTCGTCAAAATGCTGCGTAATGTCCTTCGGACTGACCGAAACTATCGGGATTTCTGGGCTAATTTCTGCCAACTTTTGCATAAATTCCACGTCATACACATAGCCTGCATTCACCAATTGAATGGCTTGTGCAGTCGCTATGCCCGAAATCTGCCGAAAATCATTCACATCAGAAAGGTATTGAATCGAGCCAAACTGCGCCACAAATTTGTCCAAAGTCATTCTGCCCGCAGTTGTTTCAAAAGGGATATATTTGTACATCAATTTGAAAAAATCTGCATCATTTAACATCATGATTTTGAGGGCATTGTAATGCGTCAAAATGATTCTTTCTAACAAACGGGCATCTGTTTTTTCTAAATTGATGAGATAATTTTTGATACATTTTCCCAATTCCTCTCTTGTATCTGCCAAAATTTGGTCTTCATAAAAAGATTCTCTTGAAGCCACAGGGCGCAAATTTTGGGCATTTATAATACATTTTACAAAAAAAGCCCATTCCGGCAGCACATTATCCGCCGATTCCGAAATCAGCATATTGTGCAAATAAACCCTGTGTGTCTCTTTTTGCCCTGCATTTTTCTCCCAACTCACAATATATGCCACGCCTTTTACCTTTCCTGCCTCCGAAGTGAGGGGAATACAATCCAAAAAAGGCATCTCAAATTGTGCCTTTCCAAAGTCCATGAATGCCGCTTTTTCTTCACTTGTATCCTCAAAAGTCTGTTGCCAAGGCGCACTTCCGATATTGATTCGCTCCGTTTCTTCGTTGTGAATCAAGGAGATAGGGTAGGGGAGGAGGTCAGCGTAGTATTTTACTAACCTTGTAATTTCCTGCGCCGTAAAATGCTTTTCTGCCCCAGCTTTTGCCTTCAAAAAAACCTTTGTTCCTGCCGAATAATCGCCTTCTAAGGTTTTGACCGTATAAGTCCCGTTTGCATAGCCTCGCCATTCTACCGCTTTTCCGCCCTTTGCAGAACGAGAAATCATAATAATTTCGTCTGTTATCATAAAGCAGGACAACAAACCTATGCCAAACTGCCCGATAAATTCCTGCCTTTTTTTGAATAGCTCATCTTTTTTGGAACTCATGCCGATGATAGACAGAAATTCGTGAACTTCTGCCTCCGTCAAGCCGATTCCATTTTCCGAAACGATGAGTTGCTTCGGAAAGTCCTCATCATCAATGAGTTCTAATTCTATATTAGGGCTAAATTTCTCACCTGTGAGTTTGCGCGCACTAATGGCATCAGTCGCATTTTGCAGCAATTCGCGGATAAATACCTTCTCATCACTGTACAAATGATGGGACAAAATATCTATCATTCCCGTAAGATTCACCTGAAAATTGTGTATATCCATAGCATTTTGTGAAATGAGTAGCAAAAATACGGAAAAAAAAGGAAACAGCAGAAAATTTACGAAAAACCTTTTCCGTTTTTACGAAAAACAACCTTTTCTCCGAAATAAGCGTTATCTTTGTACTTGAAATTATTTTTTCTCCCAAAATGCGCAAATTTGTCATGTTATGCTTCTTATTCTGCTATCTCTCCGCCATCTTTGGCGTGGCGAAGCACGAGCATTATTGTGGCAGAACGCTTACTTCTACGTATATTTTGTCTTTTGGCAAAAAATGCGCCTGCGATTCGGGGGACGAAATGCCAGCTTGTTGCAAGGAAAAAGTGAGTTTCAAAAAAATAGACGACAAACAAAAACATGCGACTATTTGCGTTTTGAAAGACAAAATAGCGGAACATACGGTTTTTGTACGCTCTATAGAAGTTCCTTTCTTTTCTTCCATAACCTGCTTATATACAACAGCTTATGCACACGCCCCACCTCCCAAACAAGGGCGCGCAATTTACCTCCTACAAAGACAATTCTTAATTTGATTTCTTCTTTTGCATAAAAAGGACATGGCATTCCTATGTCCTTTTTGTGCGTATGCTGTTTTGTGGCTTTTGCTGCAAAACCTATCTTGTATTTCTCATGTTTTTCAATTCATTCATTATGCAAAAAATATTGATAATGTTTTTCTGTGTAGCTTTTTTTGCCCAAAATGGCTGCACACAACACAAGCACACAGGCAAAAAACATCACACAAAAGCCGCTGTTTCGACAGAAATTGTGCCATTCTCAGCGGTAAATGCAGACGCAAAAGCAGAACTCAATGCTGTGTTATCTGCCTATTTGACACTCAAAAATGCCTTAGCTGCTGACAATGGAAACGCTGCTCAAACGGCTGCAAAAACCTTGTTCGCTGCGATTGATGCCGTAGAAATGGCGAAATTGCAGGGCAAACAGCACGAATTTTGGATGACTTATTCGCCCAAATTGTCGTATGATGCCGAACACATAAAAGCTACTACGGAAATTGAGCATCAAAGGGAGCATTTTCTCCCACTTTCCAAAAATATGTATGCGATAACAAAAGCCTATAAAATGGCGGACAGGGAAACCTATTACCAACATTGCCCAATGGCAAATAACGGCAAAGGCGCGGATTGGCTCAGTACAGAACCCGAAGTGGTGAACCCATATATGGGCAGCAAAATGCTTACCTGTGGAAAGGTAACAGAAACTATCAAGTAAATTCATTTAAACTATTTATAACATGCGTATTTTTTTGATTTCAGGAGTAATAATTATGGCACTTGGCTTGGCGGCTTGCCATAAGATGGATATGTTGAAAATCAACTATCCTGCTGCATACGTGGTCAATGGGCAAGGCAATGATATTGATGTCATTAACCTAAATGATAACTCACATGCCGACCATATCTCGCTCAATGGGGCTACTTTTCCGCATCATGTGTATATCAGCCCTGACAAGTCCAAATTAGCGGTTGCTATCACAAGTACCGATTTGAGTGCTGGACACTCAGGACATGGCAGCGCAACGGGCGGGCTAAAAGTCCAAATTATTGATGCCACAACGGGCATGATAGACAAGGAAATTGCCGTTTCAAAAATGCCACATAATGCCATTTTTAACCCTGCAAATACAGAACTTTGGTTGGGGCAAATGGACACTATTCAAAGTCAAGTGCTGGTATATAACACGTCAGATTGGACTTTGAAAAACACCATAAATGTAGGAAAAGGACTTTCAGAGGTAACTTTTTCGGCAGATGGAACGACTGTTTTTGCGGCAAACACGATGGACGGAACGGTTTCTTTAATAGACCCGAACAGCAAAACCGTCCATACAACCCTCACAGTTGGGCAAGACCCCGTAGGAGCTTGGGCGGCAAGCAATGGTAACATGTATGTAGATAATGAAATGAGTCAAACCGTTTCAGAGATTTCTGTGGCGGGCAAAAACGTAACACAAACCATTGATTTGGGCTATAAACCGGGGTATGTAGCATATAACATGCTAAATGGAGAACTTTGGGTAACAGATGCCACGAATGGAAAAGTCGTTTATTATACCTCTGTTGCAGGGGTTTGGACGATGCAAGGAAGCATTGTTACAGGCACAGATGCACATGCAATTGTTTTTACGCAAGATGGCAAAAAGGCATATATAACCAATCAAGGGGCAAATACGGTGTCGGTAATTGATGTAGTAAGCCATGTAGTCAGTACGACTATTACGGTTGGTGCAAAACCGAATGGAATAAGTTTGAAAGAATAGGAATAACACGCTGTCTGCCGCCTTGCCTATTTTTGGGTAGGGCGGTTACTGCACTCATTTTCGCAAATAAATGATAAAATATATAACGCTTTTCGTGCTGCTGTTTTCTGCATATCATTTGTTTTCGCAAAAAACAGTGAGATACGACCTATTTGTCAAAGATACAATGGTCGCTTTTGCAGGAAAACAAAGACCTGCGTTTGCCGTAAATGGGCAAATTCCTATGCCAACATTGACCTTTACAGAAGGCGATACAGCCTTGATTTATGTACATAATGAGCTGAAAGAGAACACTTCTATGCATTGGCATGGCTTGATTTTGCCCAATCAATATGATGGCGTTCCTTATCTTACAACTGCGCCTATTGAGCCAAAAACTACGCATATTTACAAATTTCCTTTGGTTCAAAATGGCACATATTGGTATCATTCTCATACAAAATTGCAGGAGCAAAGTGGCATGTATGGGGCTTTTATTATTCACAAAAAAGAAGAACCTGCTATGTTAGAATATGCAGTGGTATTGAGCGACTGGACAAATGAAAAGCCTTATGAAGTGCATCGTTCTTTGCACAATGCAACAGATTGGTATGCGATAAAAAAAGGAAGTACACAAAATTATGGACAGGCTTTGCTCGAAGGACATTTCAGTACAAAACTTGGAAATGAATGGAAACGCATGTTGCCGATGGACGTTTCGGACGTGTATTATGAGCGTTTTTTGGTAAATGGAAAGCCCGAAAATGAGGCTACGCAGTTTAAAGCGGGTGATAAAGTACGTTTACGCATCATAAATGGCGGTTCTTCTTCTTATTTTTGGCTACAATATGCAGGCGGAAAAATAACGGTTGTGGCAAATGATGGCATAGAAGTACAACCTGTGAAAGTGGATAGAATGATAATTGCAGTGGCAGAAACGTATGATATTATCGTTGAAATTCCCGAAAATAGGGCTTATGAACTCAAAATTACGCCCGAAGATAGGACAAAATCCGCCTCTCTTTTTTTGGGAAAAGGGGAAAAAACAAGCCTGCCTGAAATGCCAAAACTCCGCTATTTTGAAGGCATGAAAATGATGAATGACATGATGAAAATGAATGGTAAAATGGACGATATGGGTATGAAAATGTCTTTGCAAAAAATGGATATGAACACCGTTATGTATCCCGAAATCGTAGGTTTTGCGCCAAATAAACATGCCAAAATGGAGAAAATGGAGGGCATGAATCATGAAATTCCTGCTACAAAAACGCTTGTAACCTTGAATTATGGTATGTTATTAGCTACTTCAAAAACAACTTTGCCTACCGCACCTATCAAAGAAATGAGGTTTGAACTTACGGGAAATATGAACCGCTATGTGTGGTCTCTTGACAATAAAACGGTGTCAGAAACGGATAAAATTTTGATAAAAAAAGGCGAAAATGTGCGAATTATCCTCTACAACGGCTCTATGATGCGGCATCCTATGCACTTACATGGGCATTTTTTCCGCCTCCTAAACGGGCAAGGCGACTACGCTCCCCTCAAAAATGTCTTAGACATCATGCCTATGGAAACGGACACGATAGAATTTGCTGCGACTGAAAGTGGCGATTGGTTTTTTCATTGCCATATATTGTACCATATGATGTCGGGCATGGGCAGGATTTTTAGCTATGAAAATTCTCCTGCGAACCCTGAAATTCCCAATCCAAAAAAATATCTGCGCAAATTGTATCAAGACGACAGACGTTTACATCCCATGTTACATGCAAGCATAGAAAGCAATGGGATTGATGGCGAAGTAATGTTAGCAAACACCCGTTATTTTTTGGAATCGGAATGGCGGTTAGGTTGGGATAGTAAAATGGGCTATGAAAGTGAGAGTCATATCGGAAAATATTTTGGCAGAAATCAATTTTTGAGGGCATATATAGGCTGGGATTTTCGATATAGAAAAAATGGCTACTACAACCCGAATGATGGGCAAAATATTTTTGGCATTTCTAACACGAAAAATGACCGACAAGTAGCCTGTTTTGGCATACAATATCTACTCCCTTTTCACATTCTTTCCGATTTTCGGGTAGATAATATTGGCAGATTTCGGATACAACTAAGCAGAGAAGACATTGCCATTACGAATCGCCTGCGTTTGGGAGGCATGATTAACAGTGACTTAGAGTATATGGTAGGAGCAAGATACATTTTGACAAAATACTTCTCACTCTCTACGCATTATGATAGTGATATGCGCTATGGGGCGGGAATTACATTTAATTATTAAACTTATTTAACATTTCAAAAATGAAATATTTATTTTTACTTTTTATTTTTTGTGCCGCTCTATTTGCTTCGGCGCAAACGCTCACTTGGTCTGCGCCCTTAGACGTTGCGATGTCTATGTATGGCAATCAGCATCCGCGCGTGGTGTTGGACGGCAGCGGAAATCCCCTTTTGCTCTGGGGAGATTCGGATAAAGCCATGTTTTCGCGCTGGAATGGCACAAGTTTTTCTACGCCTGTGCAGGTTTCTCCGATGCCTATACAAATCTTTGCGCAGTCTTGGGCAGGACCTGATAT
>JAYUZN010000939.1:0-3278 GCA_043751755.1 Bacteroidota bacterium
TTTATGAATCAATTTTTGGAATGTTATATACTTTTTTAGAAAAAATAAAATACCTACAAAAATTGATATTTTGAAATAAAAGGCAGTAATATTAAAAAACACTATGTTATAGTTGTTTTTATGTAAATTTAATGCACTGATTATCAGGTAAAAGCAAGTCTAGTAAAAGAAGATATCTAAGCCACGCTTTTTCTTCCTTAGTTTCCTTCGTGCCTTAGTGGTAAATGATGATTTTATTCTTTTGGTGTTCCTTAGGAACAAAAATTAAATAACTTGCCATTTTTCTCACCACTAAGGTACGAAGAAACACGAAGCAATAGCGTAAAAGAAGGCATCTAAGCCACACTTTTTCTTTCTTAGTTTCCTTCGTGCCTTAGTGGTAAATGATGATTTTATTCTTTTCGTGTTCCTCTGGACTTACGCAAAAGGTGTTTTTATCGCCACGAATTGCACGAATTAACAGCCCTAATTTGTGGAAATTGGGGGAAAATTGCGTAAGTCTTGTATCAAAATGTAAATATTTCAGCCATATATCACACATTTTATATTATAATATGTTTTTGTATAATAGCTACTTTTTCCGTAGGAACCAAGAAGAAGTTTCTGTCAAAAAAAGTTCCTGCCCCTTTGTATGCCAAATTCGTCTCTTTGAATGACTGAATATGCCTAAGTCCATCGGGGAGGTATTGGTAAATTTGGTAGTCATGTTTTTTGATTTCTACTTCAAATTCGTCTTCAATTTCAGGATATACTTCACTGATAATGATAGGTTTAAACTTCTCTATGGTGGCGTGTCCTTTTTGTAAAATAAACTGCTCTGTACATTCTGTATCCATTTTGATGAGGTCTAAAGAATGGATTTGATGCGTTTCTACAAAAGTATCTAAGGTAATCGCTTCTACATTGTATTGATTCGGCTTTTGAATCCCTGTTTCATTTTGGGTACTACTTGAGCCATTTAGGTGGTATTTGAGATAAGAATATTTGGAAACGACATCAAAAAATTGAATTATCCCATTCATTCCCGCTAAGGCTGTCTTAAAGCCTTGTGATTGCCGACTATGATTGAGCTTAATATTTTCGGCTAAATAATAAAAAGGTCCCTCCGAAGGCTCAAAGGCATGTACCTGAATATCAGGGTTGTAAATCTTTGCCAATACCGTAAAATAGCCAATATTTGCCCCTACATCAAAAAAAGAATGGCAATGTGGAATCAAATCTATAAAAATAGGCGTAAATTCATAATTAATGGGATTGTCCCAATATAACTTATGAGAAACAAAACAGGACTCATTTGTAGAAAGTCGAAACTGCTTACCATCAGGCATTGTATAAGTAACAATGCCCGAAACGGCTGTTCGGATAGGCTTTTTGAGGACTTTATTGATAAGTCGCAATGTGCTGCGAATGAGTAGATTAATAAACGGGAAATAAATAATTTTGTAAAATAATATGCGCATATTGTATGAATTTGTCGCCAAAGATACAGGGATTTTTTGGATAAAATATAGGCTTGAAATTATTTCCGTAATTTCAAGCCTATATTTATGGGTTAGATTCCTTATTTAGTTATCCAAATCTTCTTTGCAGCAAGCCCTTTTTCGGTAACAATTTGAAGAAAATAATATCCTTCTGCCCATTTTTCCACAGAAATCGTGTTTTTTATTTTGCCCACTTGTTGTGAAGGAAGTTGCTCATACACCTTTTGTCCCAAAGCATTGTACATAGTAAGACGCACATTTTCTGGCTGCAAAAGCTCGTAAGTCATATTTAGCATAGATTGTGCAGGTTGTGGAAATACTTGCAAATCAATCTTTTCGGTCATATCTTCAATCGCATCACACATATAAGTTATGGTTTGCATAGCGGTATCTGCCCCACAACGCCCCGAACTAATGAGGGTAACAATAACAGGAACATTGCAAGGGAAATTGTGTTGCGGACTAAAAGCCGTATCTACGCCGCCATTGCTATACGTCCATTGATATTGCGCACTATACAAGCTCGTATTGTTGAGTTGTATGACCCCATTTGGCTGTAAAGCATAGGTAAACTGCGCTAAAGGCGGGTTGATAGGAATATAATTTACTTGAATCGTGTCTAAGAGATTGCAGCCGTTGGGATTTGTGGCTTGCACAATGTACATACCAGATGTGCTTACGGAAATACTTTGCGTAGTTGCCCCCGTACTCCAAAGATAATTGGTATAGCCTGTAGGCGCATTTAGCACAATGGTTTGCCCTTTGCAAACGACTGTATCGGGAATACTTCCTTGAGTAGTTCCTGTTATTACAATTGTATCAGCTCCAGATTGTGTACAAGCACCCCCTACCATATTGACCCAATAAGTGCCTGGGGAACTTACACTTAAAGTAGGAGAAGTACTTCCATTTGACCAAGTATAACTTGTAGCCCAGCCTGCAGTAGCATCAAGGATAATATTGCCTGAACAAATGCTTGTATCATTTCCCAAAATCCCTGCTGCCATATTGCCGCCTATAGCTGTAGGATAATTGTACAAAGCGACTACATCATTGGCAGAAAGCGCGCGATGATAAAAACGCACCTCATCTATTGCACCTATGAAATAATGGTAAGTGCCAGAACAATGAAAATAGCCTATTTTGGATAAATGGTTAGAGGGGGCATAAGTAAGACTTCCACCAGTACCACTATAAGATCCCCCGTCATTTTGGCAATCTACATACACGTCCATGTCGCCAGGTCCTCTAACCACAGATACCAATAAATGCCATTGCCCGTCATTTACTGGGGTAACGCCTACTTTTGTTTGACGAGAAGTAGAAGTACATATTCCCCCGTCACCAAAATTAATGGCAGAAGTCATCAAACCTCCAGCATAAAGCCCAAAATTCATCCAATATCCGTAATCATTTCCATTGTCATTATCTGTACAAAATACATTCATAGGAGTAGAATTTCCTACAAACTTTACCCATGCAGCAATGGAAACGGGAAAAGTGTTAGGCATCAAATGAGCCGTTGGAATAATGTTAATCTCATCATTTCCGCCAAAAGAATAGGCACTATTGGCATTGCCCAATCTATCAGCCGTAAGGGTTGCGCCCATGACTGTGCCATGCTGCCCGTAGCCGCTTACATCATTTGCATTTCCACTAAATGGATAATACGCCTTGAGGCTGTCGGTGAGGCTTTGCGCAAAGTTGCAAACGGATAAGAGCAGAAAAGTAGTTGTAAAGAATAAATGTTTCATTTTAAAGAATGGCTATATGAGTTAAGAATTGTTGCAAATATAC
>JAYUZN010000940.1:0-18300 GCA_043751755.1 Bacteroidota bacterium
ATCCTATTTTCCATCAACTCATAAAAGGGTTCATGGTCTAACTTGAACATGAGGCAGTCGCTAAGAGTGGTCGCTGAAGCGGAACGATTCTCTGTATCAAGCAAGGCAAATTCCCCAAACAAGTCATTTGCCTTTAACGTGGCAAGATGCGTTTTGTCTATATGTATTTTTACTTCCCCTTTAAAAATAATATACATGCAATTTCCCACGTCTCCCTGCTTGAAAATGAGGGAGTTAGCGGGGAGATATTCCTCTTTCAATAGATGCGCTACCTCCGCAAGTATATGCTCTGGAGTTTGCGCAAAGATGGGAATATTTTTAAGTAATAATACTTTTTCGATAAGATGTAATGCGCTGAGTTGCATGACGATAACAGTTAGCAGTGAACAGTGAGCAGTGAGCAGTGAGCAGGTATTTCTCAATTTTCAATTTTTCAATTTTCAATTTTCATTTCTTTCCCCCTTTTTCCATTTTGGTTCTTCGTTTTTTTTAGAATCCGTAACAGGCTTTTCGTCTATCATTATAGCACGCACATTGCCGCCTTTCCAGCCGCCATTGTCCATCATAGCCGCTTTTTTTTCAATATAAATGAAAGTATCCGCCAGAAGCTCATCTCCTTGTATTTGAGGGCTTTGACTGTGGTGCTTGAGGAAATATTGCGGATATTCGGTCATAGAAGCGGCTTTAGTCCAAATCAAAAAAGGATAGGCATTTTCGGCAAAAATACGTGCCAAAAAACCTTCTATCTCAAAGGGCAGAATATCCGTTCTATGCAGCTGTGTATGCTCCTCGAAAATGACCGAAAAGCGGCGGGCGGTTTCTTTAGGCAACAACAAATCTAAAATCTCAAAAGCATTTGCCATTTCCTCTTTCTTTGCCCTACGCAAGCCATACCTCACATTTGCCACCTTTTTGGGGTCATAGATAAGGCTAAAAATGTTTAATAAATTATTCTTTATAATGGTCAATTCTTCTTGCAAAGCCTTCGTTAGCAGCAAATTGTGTGCCACATGTGGAAGCCCGTTTTTGATAAAAGTAGCCGTATCTAAGTGTATATCTACTTGCTGTTGCAAGAGCGGCGTGTTTGCTTGTATGGGAAAAGCCGCATTTACAAGGCAATGAAAAATATAGGCTTGCAAAGGCTTGTGCAGGCTTACATTTTCCAATAAAATCGCTTGACTTTCCTCTGCGGGGATTTTGCTCAACGTAAAAATAATCCTTTTTTGCAAAGTCAATCCCTGCGCAATTTGCAACGATTGATTGAGCAAAGGTATGATACTTTTGCCTATTTTTATCAAAGATTCTTGAGCTAAGGCATAATAGATTCCATTCAACTTGTCTATAAGTAGATGCCCTAATTTCTCATTCTGAATCCTACCTGCGGCGATAATAGCGGCTTTTACCACTTCTAAATTCGGGTCTTGCAACAAGGTCTCAATCGGTTTGTAGAAGTTTTTTAAGCCCACATTTCCAATAACTTTTGCTGCAATTTTTCTTTTTGAAGGGTCAGGCTGCTCTATGAGAGACAGGAGTTTTTGCCCTGCGATAACTACTGCTTCTATCCCACCACTGCGCAAATGCCCCGTAATACACCTTCGGACAATGGTCTCGTCTTCGTGGTCTAAATAAGGAGTCATTTCTTGAATCTCATCAGGTTGCAACATACAAACACATTCTATTGCGCAGGCTTTTATCTGCGTAGAATGCGTTTTGTGAATGATTTTTTTGACCAAATTGAGGGCTTTTGCCACTTTTTGGTGCATAATTCCCTTCAAAGCCGCCAATACTACCTCCTCTTTCGGGTGATTGAGTGCTATCAATAATATACTTGCGCTTACCTCCAATGCCTCTTTTTCAAACATTTGCAAAATATAAATAGCCTCGCCAGCCTCCACTTTCATTATGCGTTCTTTCAGCATCCTGACCGTATGCGCATTGTCAATCTGCAAATCCCTGCCCACTTCATAACGATTGTGCAAAGCCGTTTCTAATGCCGAAAAATAGGCACGATTGATGAGCCATATCAACACCAACCAAATAATAATAAAAATAAGCACTGCCCCAAAGATGAGGTTTCCATTGTGTTCGGGCAAAATGGCATTGAACAGAAACAATAATAAAGCACTCAATAACAAGGCAAAAGGATCCATAATGCCCTTTACAACGGTGTGTCCTTTGAGCCTTACATCTGTTTTGAGGGGCTGAAATAGAGATAGCAAGGCAGGGTCTTGTATGGTCGAACGCAAGACTTCTATGACCAAAGCCATTATGCCAAAGTAGTAGAATATTATATGTTTTTCTTGAAAATAAGGAAGTGCCAAAGTAAACAATAACATAATGATAGGGCTAATAAGCAGCGAGCCTAATATCCCCAATTTACTATTGATGCGGCTCGTGAGCAACAGTTTTACCAATAAAGCTAACCCCCTCCCACTTGCCATAAACAAGCCGATAAAAGTCGCAAGTTGTGTGTTCGTATTTGCATATATTTCGTGTTTGACTTCGGCATAAAAAACGTAGGTGATGAGCGTGCTGCTCGCCATGACGACTAAGGAAACGCCCGCAATAAGGCTTATGAGTTGATTGTCAAAGTAGCTTAAAAAGGTCTGTTTAAAGCTACTTTCGGGGTTTTCGTGGGCTTGACTATGGTCATGATGAAAGTCTAATTTGCCTTCTTCTGCCAAGTTTTGCAGAAAATACAGGGCAAATATCATCATAATAGCCGCAAAAATGAGCAGGTTGTTGATGTCTTTGATGTAAGGCACTAATAATGAGGCAGCTGCGTAGCCTATCATTTTGGAAGGAATATCTCCTGCACTTATAAAACTGAACAGCCTTTTGCTTTGTCGCACATCAAAGGAGAGGGCAGCTAATGCCCAAAAACCTAAGTTCAAAAGCAGATATAACACACTGTACCAAGCAAAGAAAAAGTAAGTGGCTTGTGGGTAAGTCGAATGAAGGTAGGACATTTTCCAAAAAAACAAGCAACTGAAGGCGGTAATAGCGGTGATTCCATACAAAACGGTTTTGAGGGAGAAATGATGTTCTGCTTTTGTATAAATATAGCCTGCCAACCACAAGAGAAAGGCAGCCGTAAGGTATACATTTGGCAATTCTTGGGCAGCATATTTTTCCAAAAAAGTAGTAGAAGCAACGGTAAAAAACAGGGCTAAGGCTACGCCACTAAAAAACTGAAAGCCTAATAGTTGTGAAACTAAGCGGGCTTCGTGCTGTCGAATGTTGAAAAACCGTAGGATTAAGTGGCGTAGTTGCATGGAAAGAGGCACTTGTGTCTTAGACAGGGCAAAAGTACGAAAAATTTGGGGAATTGTGGGAAAAACTTTATGGGCTTGTGGGGAGTTTTGTTTTTTTCGGGCAGCACTGCCATTTAGAAAATGGCAGCTACGTTATAGACAAAATCATGAATCGTATCGAACAACTGCTTTCTTTTTTGGCAATAGATGCAAATGATGCTTTTACCTTGTATTCGCTTGCGCATGAGCATAAACAGGCAGGGGAAATGGAAAAAGCCCTTGCGTATTTTGAGGAGTTACGGGAAAAACATCCGACTTATACGGGCTTGTATTATCATCTGGGCAAAGTGTATGAGGCTATAGGGGAAAAGGAAAAGGGCATGGCAATTTTTGAAATAGGCGTGCAAATCGCTGAAAAACAAAGAGATATGCACGCCCTTGCGGAGCTTAGAACGCTGATTGTGAATCGGGAAATGGGGATAGAGGAGGATTGATTTCATCTTTCACGCAGATTCCCGCAGATGAAAGCAGATAACGCAGATAAAAAGGTTTATTTTTATTTTATCTGCGTTCATCTGCGTGAAATCCACGAAACTCAAGAAGCTATTCCCAAACGTATCAACTCCTTTTCCAATTCCGCCATTGTCATACGCTTAAAGCCTGTGAGTTCCACCTTTCTGTCTTCGCCCACCGTTATTTCTTTGAAGGAAAAATAAGGCATGTCATTCATTACTTTTGTTCCCATTACTACTGCTTTTTTGCCTTTGGGCAGACCCATAAAAGCCAGATTTTTGCCCATATCCCTGCCCGGAAGCAGACTTCTATCCTCTGTAAAAATGAGTTTAATGTCCATCTCGTCCTTGTTGTCGTACTTCACCATCAAATCCGTTCTTTCGCCCATATTTGGGTCGAATCGGTCGCAGTTTATCCAGCCCATTTGGTTTGCCGTAAAAAGGTAAGACGTGGCATAACGAGCTGTGTAGGCGTTCATTAATTGGTCTTTGCTTGCTTGAAGAGCTTCTATAACCTTGTCAAAAAACGTATTTTTGCTACCTTTTGCCTTTTCAAAATTCGCTGCAAAAAACTTTCTATCTTGCTCCCATGCCGCTTTGTCAAAGCTGTAAGTACTCAATAATCCTACTTTTCTGTAATACAATTCTTTGTCAAGGTGCGCTTGCAAAGGGATTGTTCGCTTAAAATTGAAATTTTTGTACTTGCCAATGTCATCTCTTATTTTCAACAAATCGCCCAAATTCGCAAACATCACCCCGCCTAACAAACAATGTTGTTTGTATTCGTACAAGGTTTTGCCGGAAGCCTTTGCCTCGTCATCATTTTCCCAAGCTACTTTGTTGAGGGTCGCAGTGATTTGTTCTTTGTACTTTTCGAGCTTAGGGTTGATGTTTTTTACCTGAAAAGAAACCATAGGCTTTCCGTCAATGCCCGTTTCTTTCAAATTGAGAGACAATTCCAAGTCCCCAACTTCATAGACATCTGTACTTTCTCCTACTTTATCCCAATCTTTTTTCATCTCTCTACTCGCACTTATTTGAGGCGCATTATTTCTGCGTCTTGTGTCCGCCACTCTCCAATTCATTACGCCCGAAGCAGGTCTTTTTTCTCCATAAAAAAGCTCCATGTTTTCCTTTTTATTCTGGGTCGGCATTTCTATCATAATGGGGTGCGTAGGCAGCAAATGCAGGGGCTTTCCATTGCAAGTTGCATGTACATACACCATTCCACCCGTCTCCAAAATCATGTCATTGCAGGTAGTCGTGAGGTTTGCATTGAGAATATCTAAGGTGTTATAGCATTCTTTTAACTCAATTTGAACAGGCGAAGTAACAGGATTTCCGTCCTCATCTACCAAAGACGCAGGGGGAAAAGTTACAACTGTTCCTTCTTTGCCTGTAATACTTACCGCATCTAACAAAGAAGGAGTCATCGTGAGGATTTCGCTTTGCTTGATGTTTTGGGCAAAATACTTGCCTATAGGCGTTTCTTCATAGAAATAATTAGACATTGCAACTTCCCCAGTAGCAATTGCTATGTCATTTGCCGCAGCAATCGGATTTTCCAATATTTGCTGATAAAGTTGCTCAAAAGTGGCTGGAGCGGCGTTGGGCTTTGCATTGAGCGTTACAATCGTTTCATTTACAGGCTTTTCCGATACTTGTGTTTCGGTTGTGGAAACGGTAGCTTGCAAAGTAGTTTTCGTTTCTACTTGCGGAATCGGCAATGTGTGAGCCTGTGTATTAGACTGTGTTTCGGTTTTGCTACAGCTGGTTGCAAGAGCAATTGTCAGTAACAAGAAAAAAGATACTCTGTTCATAACTTTGTGTATTAAGATGTGATTGACGTAAGCATAATACACAGAAATGGGAAAAGATACGGGTTTTTCGCAGATTTTTCTTGCTGTAAATAAAAAAACATTTCTTCTAATAGGGTGGCGCACCCTCGAAAGGTGCGCCACCCTGCTATTTCAACTGCCCAAGCCCAGCAGCAAGCCTTTTGATGCCCTCGTCTAAGGTCGTTTGCGAATAGGCATACGAAATCCGAACATGATGTTGCGTACCAAATGCCGAACCGGGAACGAGTGCAACCCCACATTCCGTCAAATACAGGCACAATTCATCTACCTCATTTATAACGTCCCCATTTGGCGTTTTTTTTCCTAAAAAATAGCTAATATCAGGATAAAAATAAAATGCGCCGTCAGGCAAAATGGTTTTTAGCCCTGAAATAGCCGTCAGTTGTGCAAACATGCTATCCCTGCGCTGACGGAATTTCTCCCGCATTTCCTCCACGCAAGCCATATCTTCTCTCAATGCTGCAATTCCTGCCATTTGTGCGATAGAATTTGCGCCAGAAGTTACCTGCCCTTGCACCTTTTCGCACAAATACACCAACTCCTTATTTGCTGCAGCCATATAGCCCAACCGCCAGCCTGTCATAGCAAAACCTTTGGAAAAGCCATTGATAACCACGCACCTTTCAAATACGGAAGGAAACGTGGCAATGCTCACATGTTTCTGCTCAAACCAGATATACTCATAGATTTCGTCCGTTATAATATAGATTTGTGGGTACTTTTCCAATACTTTCACCAAACCTGCCAATTCTGCGTGCGAATACATGCTGCCCGTAGGATTGCTGGGCGTAGAAAATAGCAGCAACTTCGTTTTGGGCGTAATTGCTGCTTCCAACTGTTCAGGCGTGATTTTGAAAGCTTGGTCAATATTAGCTTCCACTTCTATCACTTTAGCCCCTGCAATTTTGAGGATTTCACTATACGAAACCCAAAAAGGTGCGGGCAAAATTGCCTCATCTTCAGGATTGATGAGGGCATTACATACATTAAATATGGACTGTTTTGCCCCCGAAGAAACGATAATATTTTGCGGTGTATAAGGCAAATTATTTTGCGATTGCAACTTTTCTGCAACGGCTTTGCGCAACTCCATAATCCCCGCAACGGGCGGATAATGGGTAATATTCTTGTCCAAAGCCGATTTTGCAGCATTTTTGACGTGAGTAGGCGTATCAAAATCAGGTTCGCCCAGAGTCAGCCCAATGACACTATTTGCGTTTTGTTCGTTCAAAGCTCGTACCTTTTTGGTAATAGCGAGCGTGGCTGATTCTTCGATAGATAAATATAAACGGGAAAATGACATGTATAAAAATGAGAAATTAAAAATGAGAAATGAGAAATAAGAGACTTAAAGGTTATTCTCCTCCTTTTTGCCAATGTTGTCAATCTTTACTGAGTGAGGTCTCTCGCAGGTGGTCAGCTACCGTACTTGCCATTTTCCAAATGGCAATAAAAAAAAATCATTTCATCTTCAACGGATTCTCCTCCTCCTTTGCGCCGATTTCATCTATCATATCTTCTAATTCGTTGGCAGGAGCCTTGTTTCTTTTATAAATAAAATAGCCTGCAGCCCCAAATACCAACGAAATCGGCAAGGCAATTGTAAGGCTAAGGTGCAGAATCCGCAGCAAAAAAATGCTTGCCAATAAGCTCACTTCTGCAAAATACAAAGCCCCTATCCAGGCATGAAATCGAGTGTTTTGCTTTTTTATCAAATAGCTGATAACCCGAAATAGGCTGTATGCTACTGCCATGACTATTATAGAAAATACCATATTCAGACGAGAAATAAATAAATGATGCTATTTTGTGCAAATATATAGGTTTTTATAAGATAAATCTTGTATTTTTGTGCCGTAATCGATTACAAAAGGAATATTTCATGTGGAAATGCACATTTTTGTGAAAAAAAACTTGACAGAATATATTTTTTCATAATTTTGTGCCGTATGAATTACTTTTTTGTTAATTCGCATACTCAATTTAGTACAATCATAAAATAAGTAACATCACAATGAAAAGAATTGTATTTTCTTTAGTTTTATTTCTCGGATTTGCAGCTTCCGTTTCTGCGCAAGAGCCAGCAGCAGAAAGAATGAAGCCTGCTGGAGGAGACTTCGGTTTAGGGTTTAAAATCACTGGGCTAAGTAACATCAATTTTAGCGAGTGGTCCAACGACCATTTTGCTGTTCCGCAGATGTTAGGACGTTATTATATCTCGGACAAATTCGCCCTTCGTGCGCGTATCGGCTTGGATATGACCAATGTAAGAGACCGTTATGCCAATAAAGATGAGGTAGCGATTGCAGGCTTCAAGAGAGATACTCTCATCGATAGCAAAACTACAGGCTCTAATTTTAGCTTATTTCCAGGGGTTGAGTACCATATGGCTTCTGCTGCTACAAAAATAGACCCTTATATCGGGTTTGAAGCAGGGATTTCGGTCATAGGCAAAAAAACAGACCTTAGCACAAGCAAACTTGCAGAGTTTGATGCAAATAACAGTGATGCCAAAACGTCTGAGTCTGTCATTACCACCAAAAAAATAACCCCTGGCGGCATGGGTTTTGGCGGAAACCTCATCTTAGGCTTCAACTACTTTTTCTCCGACAACTTTGCACTTGGCGCAGAATATACCCTCGGCACAGCCTATACCAAAACGGGCGGCATCACTGATGTAACCACAAGCGGCGTAACAACACAGCCACAAGCAGGGACTTCTTCCATTGTGGACCAACCTACGTATCAATACGAATCGAACAACTACAGCACACATACCCAAATTCGCTCTACAGGTGGAGTAAATATTTCGGTATTTTGGTAAGGAGTTGCCATTTTTTACATGGCAATTAACATTTCCTGCTAGTTAAAAAATAGCAGCTACGAAAAACCGCTTGAAAAGAAATTTTTAAGCGGTTTTTTTTCGTAACTTTGTGGCATGAATATACAAGAATTGAAATTTCAAACGGTTATTAATAAAAACACATTCTACTTTTATAATCCTATTTTTCAGGAAAAGTATGAAAGTTATATTAACTCGCTCAATGAGACCTTGCTTGTTTTGAAAAATGAAATCGAAACAAAAGGCTTACATAAGGAGATAATAGAAGAACTGTTAGCCGAAAAAGAAAATGGCTTGAGGGCTTTGTTAGCTTTGACAGGTTTCGCAAATGAAAGCCTCAAAAGGCTTATTACGCTTGTAAGAGCTACTGATAATAAAGAACTTGCGAAGTTGCTCTTCAAAGAAAGATGTGCCTAATATTAAATCAAAACACATAAATTTATGGCAAAAAGTATAGTTACTAAGGAAACTGATTTTACAAAACAACTACTTGGATTAATTTCAGATTCCCATTTCATTAAATTTTTAAATATATTTTCAGAGCCTAATATTTTTAAGATAGTCGGGCGAACTCATTATGAAAGATGGCATTCAGCCTTTTTAGGTTGGTTATTAGACACAAATGGTTCGCACTTATTATCTGACTATGTTTTAACTCGTTTTTTATTTTCATTGCTTGAGGAGCAAACATTGAAATCTAATACGCATGGCAATTACTTGATATTTAAGGTTTTACCAATATTAGATTTTTATGATATAAGCGTTATCCCAAATGAAAGAACAGCTACCGAAGTTACTATATCAAATTTAGGTAGGTTTGATATTTTTCTTCAAGGCACTCATTATGATAAAATAAATGATATAGAGAAAAAATTTAACATTATATTTGAGCTAAAAATTGATAGTCAAGTAACAAGTGAGCAATCTAAAAAATATGCTGATTGGCTTTTTGAAAATCATCCTGATGAGGACAACTTGTTGATTTACATATTGCCCAATTTATTATCATCTTCTAAGGCTACAGTCGGCGATGAAAGATGGTATTGCATTGATTATCAAATTTTACACGATAAAATTATTTTTCCGCTACTCGACCATCCACAGTTGAATGAGAAAGTTAAGCCTTTTATCATTCAATATCTAAAAAACTTAAAATTTAGACATAAAGGAATTAAAATGGCAATCACAACAGAAGAAATCCGTTTAGCTGTATCTCTTTATGAGAAATATTGCGATGTTTTTGATGCAATATATGATGCTTTGCAGACAGCAGAGGTCATTGATTATAGCACTTCAGATATACCTAAAAGAGGCAAAAAAGTAGGTAAAATAGTCGTCAAAATTGATGATAAAATATTTGAAGGCAAAAGTATCAACGATTTATTTTTAAAAATACTTGAATATTTGGTAGATAGCGAAAAATTATCAACCCTTATAATGCCTTGGGGAACAGGCAATAATCGTTATATCATTTCTAATGAAGAGAAGCCTAAACATCCTAATGGTAGAAACTTTTTTGTTCCTGTAAGTTTTAAGCAACATTCTATGGAAACACATGTTGATAGAAAAAGAGGCATGAAGATTTTAGATGATTTGTGTAATGAATTGCAACTACCTTTTGAGACAATTGATATTTAACATATACTATTATGAGTTTAAAAACAGAACAACAACTTGAAGACCATCAATTTACTGAATTTTCGCCCAGAATTTATGCCACAGGCGTTTATTTAGTTCCTATGGCAATCATTGTAAATGGCATAGAAAAATGGGTTTGGGTAGCAGACGAATTTGAAAGCGATACCTACCTTGATGAGCTTGTCTGTCCAAATATTATTGCTGATACAAAAGGAGAACTTTTGGAGGAATGATTTTCCGAAAAATATTTCCTAACAATATTATATTTTAATGAATCAAGACTTTACCTACACAACACGCCAGAATAACACCCTTTCTATTACCGTTTATGGAATAGAAAAATGGGGACAGCAGCCCTGCGTCCTCTATATACATGGCTTCAAAGGCTTCAAAGATTGGGGCTTTGTTCCCTATATAGGCAACAGGTTCGCAGAAAATGGCTTCTGTTTTGTGTCCTTCAATTTTTCGCACAATGGCATAGGGGAAGACAAAGAAGTGTTTTCGGAAATGGACAAATTTGCCCAAAATACGCTCTCTTTAGAATTGAATGAGGCAAAGGAAATTATCCGTTTATGCACTTCGCACAAGCTCTTTGGCGACTTTCATGACATGCCTATAGGCGTACTTGCTCACAGCAGGGGAGGCGGGCTTGGGATAATTGCTTCAAGCGAAAACCCAGAAGTTTCCGCACTTGTTACTTGGGCTTCGGTCTGCACGTATGAGCGATATGAGAAAAATATGAAAGCTGAATGGCGAGCAAAGGGCTATATGGAGGTGGAAAATGCGCGTACTAAGCAGGTTTTTCAAATGAATGTTTCTTTTTTGGAAGATCTAGAAAAAAATGCGAAAACGCACCTCAATGTCTTGATGCACGTCAAAAATTTGGGAAAACCTCTGCTGATTGTGCATGGAGATAGGGACACTTCTGTGCCTTTTTTTGAGGCGGAACAACTCAATGTCTATGCCTATCCAAATACAACACAGTATCATCTCGTAGCAAATGCAGACCATACTTTTGGCGCAACGCACCCTTTTGTAGGCACTACGCCACATTTGGAGGAGGTGTTGGAAAGAACGATTGCGTTTTTTCAAAAAAACTTGTAAAGAAGGGACGATTTATATACTTTTGTGGCGTGAAGATGTCACGCAGATTTTCGCAGATGGGGACGCAGATTCTCGCAGATTAACAGTTCGACTTCGCTCACTGTACTGTCTGCGGGAATCTGCGGTTGAATCTGCGAAAATCTGCGCGAAACACACATAATTTTACCATCTGTCATAATCTGTATCTTGTATGGAATTAATGTTCAAAGACGTTACAGACCGTATTCTCAAATCTTTTTTTAATACTTACAAAGAATTGGGTTTCGGTTTCTCGAAAGACGTATATGAAAACGCTATGTTAGTAGAACTCAACGACTTGGGCGCGAAAAGCAAAGTGCGTCAAGTGATAAGGGTGTTTTACAAAGAATTGCAAGTCGGCGAATATACAGCAGACATTATCGTTGATGATTCGGTCTTGTTGGTCATTAGGGCTGTAGAAACAAGCTCTGAACAAGATGAATATCAACTTATCAATATCCTCAAAGCCACAGGGATAGAGGTTGGTATGTTGCTGAATTTTGGGAAAAAGCCCGAATTTAAGCGGAAGGTATTTATGAAAAGGAGACCTATTGTGTAATTTTCACGCAGATGAACGCAAATGAAAGCAGATTTCGCAGATATTAAATTAAGCTGTATAAGTATTTCATCTGCGTTATCTGCTCCTATCTGCGTTCATCTGCGTGACTAAACGACCATGAATTTCTTATCTCATTTTTATATAGATAAAAACGAAGAAAATGCCTCCTTTATCGTAGGCGTATGCACCCCTGACCTTGTTTCCCTTTACAATCGAGAGATTCGGATAAAACACCTGCCCATTCTTCCAAGCCATTCGGAATCGTATATTGCTTTTACAAAAGGCATTTTACGGCACTTTGAGGCAGATAAAGTCTTTCATAGTAGCCCTTTTTTTCTGCAAGAAACCGAAAAAGTAGGCATTTTTCTCAAAACACATTTTAAAGACTCTGGACTGAAACGCTCTTTTTTTGTGGCGCATGTCTTGGTCGAACTTATGATAGATAAAATCTTAATTGCACAAGACCCCCAACTTATTCCCGATTTTTATACGCATTTTGAAAAAGTAGGGCATCTACAAATCGCTGAAATGACCCAAATTGCCGTAGGAAAAGAAATAGAAACTTATCCCCTTTTTATCCAAAAATTCCTCCAAAACCAATACTTGTATCATTATTCCGAATACGAATATATTGCCTATATTTTGCAAAGAATCGTAAGACGAGTAGGCATCACAGATACAGAATACCTCAAAAGCGAAGTGTTAGCAGCATATTTACAGCAATATCAAACAGAACTTTCCCAAAATATTGAAGGTTTGTTTTTATATATGAACGAAAAAATGAGGTAGTTTCGAGGTTTTTCAAACCGCCGCCAAAACAGTATAACTGCTTTTTGAACGCGTAAGATTCCCCAAAAATAGATATTGACATATTAATTCTCCGTAGTATCTTTGTATGTCGAATATCAATTTACCATTTAAGAATAGATTTTCCTATAAACAGGTCATTTCTTGAAAAAATAACCTGTTTACAAAAAAAACACGAAAAATCTATCCCATTTATGGCAATTCTCAATTCTCAATTCTCAATTTTATGAATCGCAACACATTTTTACAAAGCCTCTTCGCATTGTTCATGCCTGTATTATTATGGGCGCAAAATCCCTCCGCCTTTGTGCATGGCACAGTTACACAAGCTGGCGCACCCGTTTCTGGCGCAATGGTATATATTGCCGCAGATAGCTCTATGTGGTACGGCGGCTACACAGCTACCGTCCTCACAGACGCAAACGGCATGTACGCCGATACCATTTTGAGTCCCGCAGGGGGCGTAGGAGTCCACGCTTCTACCGCAGATTGCAATGGAGGTATGCTCTTTCAAAATTTTACGTACAACTTAGGCGTAGTAAACAACTTTACCGCAGATTTTCAACTTTGCACAGGCGGAGGAGTAGGTTGCTCGGCTTCTTTTACCTATCAAGGCATACCGGGTAGCGTATTGACACAGTTTACAAGCACCTCTGTGGCAAGCAACCCTAATACCCCCCTTAATTATATGTGGGATTTCGGCAATGGCATGACGAGCAGCATAGCAAATCCCGCCCTAAACCTTCCCGCTGGGACTTACACCGTTTGCCTGTATATTTCTGACGGCGCAGGTTGCTCCGATTCTACCTGCCAAACCGTTACCGTTACTGGAGGCGTATTGGGAGGCTGCTCTGCTTCTTTTACATGGACTGCCTCTGGCTTAACCGTAACCTTTGACGCTTCGGCTTCCGTAGGAACGCAATATGACTGGATTATTCTCAACAGCATGTTTTCGGGGCAAATGCTTACTTCTACTTTTGCACAAGCAGGTACTTATAACGTATGCCTAACCGTTTCTGATACTTCGGGTTGCAGCAATACTACTTGTCAGCAAGTAACTGTAGGGGGAGGCGCAAGCTACAATTCAATAGACGTAATGGTGTCAGCTGCAGCCCCTGGCGCATTTGCCGCAGATACGTTTTTGGTGTATTTGATACAATATGATAGCCTTGCAGGTACACTTACAGCTATAGATTCTGCTACAGCTATGCAAGGTCCAAATGGCGGTTTGGCTTCATGCAGTTTCACCGGTTTGGCTGCGGGAGATTATTTGGTAAAAGCAGCGATTTCGACTTTGGGTTCGCCCAACTATGCCACAGGAATGCCTACCTATTATGCGAATGGCTTGTTTTGGTCTGTAGGAACAAATGTTGCCATTCCTTCTGCTACGCCTACGAGCCTTATGATAAACATGATACAAGGCGCAAATCCGGGTGGACAGGGCTTTATTGGCGGCTTAGTTTCTCAAGGTGCGAATAAAACAGGCATTCCAAATATAGAAATCTTGTTATTGGATATGAATGACAGTCCTATTTTATGTACTTACACCAACGGAAGTGGTAGTTTTAGTTTCCAGAATTTGGCGTATGGAACTTACAAAGTCTATGCAGAAGTATTGGGCAAACCTACGACTCCTGCCATTGTAACGATTTCTGCGCCAACGCCTTCTGTGGGAGATGTAGCCATCGCAATCAATTCTACTTATGTTTCTACGGCGATTCACAATGCTATTTTCTTTGAAAATACCGTAAAAGTATATCCAAATCCTGCTACAGGAATGACTACTTTGCAAGTGGAGTTGACGCAAAACACGAATCTTGAAGTGGAAATCACGAATATGCTTGGGCAAGTTGTAGAAAAAAGAACGACTAAATTGCTTTCTGGCGTAAATAGCCTTTCTTTTGACGTAAAAAACTGGCAGTCAGGGGTTTACTTTGTGAAAGTAAGTGCGAATGGCGAGCAAAGCCAAATTCAGTTAGCAGTTAGCAGTGAACAATGAGCAGTATGCTAACTGTTCACTGCTAACGGAATAAGGGAGAGCCGAAAATGGTTCTCCCTTTTTCACAAATGAGGGCTGTTAATTCGTGAAAATTCGTGCAATTCGTGGCTATAAAAACAACTTCACTCACATTTCGCTAAAGGCACCACAAATTCCCCGTTAAAATTATAATATCCACAAGAATCTGCCAATTTTACATAAATATTGGCACTATTAAGCCTACGACTTTTGCCGTCAAAGCCCGTTTGCCCCCAATGATTTCCCAAATCATCATATATACAAGGAATAATTTCCTGCCCATAACAATCAATTACGCCCCATTTTTCCCCAATTCCTTCTGCATTTAACATACAAACCACCGTAAAATGATTGGTATCTTCAAAAGGAATTATGTGCTGATAAGGCATTTTTTTAAGCACCTCGCCTGTTCTTGTCATAAATCCAAACGCATTATTTTGACAAAATAACACAGTATCCCAGTCCGCCAGAGGCTTTTTGTACATCATATAAGGGGGGTGCAAATACGACTCCCAAAAAACCAAAGATTGATATTGACAAGGCTGAATCCAAGTGCCATCATACGTCATAATACCCCACATTTTTTGCTTATCTTTGACCCAAAAAGTATGGTCATCTAAGGGTTTTAGGTCTCGAAATTGCGGCTCTAAAAAATATTTCACCTGATTTTTAACAATAATCCCCCAATCTTTGCCTGTTTTTATCCAGGCATAGTCCTTGTAAAAAGAGCCTGCAGCATCAAAAATTGGCTCAATGACTGTGCCTTTTGCCGTTTTGTAGCCCCATTTTTTGGTCTCTGTGTCATGAAAAGGCACTAAATTTTGAGAAAAAAGAGAAGAAGCTACGAGCCAGAAAAAACAATGAAATGATATTTTTTTCATATTTTGGAACAATAAAGGAGATAAGAAGGGTACAAATGTAGGGGATTTCACGCAGATTTTCGCAAATTTTTCTTAATCTGTGTGAATCTGTGGTTAAATCTGTGTGAGCCGCAACTATCCACAAATTGTGGAAAACCCCTGTGCCAAAAATGTGCATATCCGCATTTGCATAAGCCCAAAATTAGGGAGACCTTTGTACAAGAATTTACGTATAATCACTGCCATTTAGAAAATGGCAGCTACGGGAACAAAAAGAAAGGGGGCAATAAAAAGAAACTAAATTAGTTTTTTTAGTTCCTTCCCATTTTTTAAAACATTTTCTAATTCATTGAATATCTGTTTTTTATGAAAGACGAAAAAAGGCTTTGCGAATATTTTTATCATTTTTATCTAAATAAATTTGCATATTAGATTTATAAGTATCTTATTTGCATAAATATTGAGCATTGTCGCTCGTATTTGTCTCTTTTCTCCAATCTTTACTTCTTTAACGGCTAATTTTATGAATATTAACACTTTTTTTTGGAACACTTTTACAACGAGAAATTTGGAAAATCAAATTCCTGTCCTGCATCAAACAGGCATGAATGTTTCTCGCAACATGAAAGCATCAATGTATATTTTAGCATTGATGTTACTCACAAATATAACATGGTATAGTGCGTGGATAAATGCGGCAAATGCGGGCGAAGAAAAAACCTTGTATTTGATGGAAAAAGCAAGTATTTATGTTACAGACATGGTTATTTTTGAGCAAAAAGTGCGAGAAGTGAGCAGCAAATTAGAAATCCCTCCAGAATGGCTCATGGCAGTCATGTATTCGGAGTCGCGTTTCAACGCTGCCGCCGAAAATTTTCGCGGAAGTGGGGCAGTCGGCTTAATTCAATTTATGCCCGCAACCGCAAAAGACATGGGTATTTCTACCCAAAAATTAGGCAAAATGACACACGAGCAGCAATTGGAATGGGTCTATCGCTACATGAATATGTATCGCAAGAAATACGGTGATTATCAAAGCCTTGCAGATTTTTATTTAGCTATTTTGTATCCCAAAGCACGCAATCAAGAAGCCTGTTATGTGTTATATGCAAATCCTTCAAAATCCTATAAGCAAAATATTGGCTTGGACGAAGACAAAGATGGGCGAGTTACAGTAGGCGATATTGACAAAAGAATGAAAAGAATGTTTCCTTCGGCTTATATGAAAAAGATTCCTATGAAAACGGGATTATTGGCAAATCGATAGTTCCATTTCACGCAGATTTTCGCAGATGATAGCAGATTTCGCAGATAAAAATACAATATCTGCGAAATCTGCCAAAATCTGCGTTTATCTGCGTGAAAAACAACCCTTATTTCAGCCTCACTTTCATCACAACAGGTTGATGGTCAGAGCATTCAAACTGTAAATCCTGTGTTTTTACATACACTTTCTCTATGTTAGGAGATACTAAAAAATAATCTATAATCACACGTGGCGTAGTGTTAGGGTCATAAATTTTTTCCAAACTACGGCAGGTCGCCATAGTGCTATCCCATACACAATTCCAACCCAAGTTGGGATATGTCTCTTTCATAGCTGCCCCTTCCGAGCTATCTCTCAATCCATAACCTGCTACCCCGTTGAAATGTGGCGGATATTGATTCCAGTCTGCCCCTACTATCACATAATTTCCTTTTGAATATTCAGCAATTAACGTCTCTTTTAACAAAACTAATTCTGCCACTTTCATCTTCCCGCCAGGGTCATACGCCGAGTTATGTGCATTGATAAGCACTAATTTTTTGCCATTGGGCAAGGAATAAAAGCAGGTCGTAAAACACCTATCCAAATAAAACAGGTTATCAGGAAACTTAAAAGTGTTTTTATAAGCGTGAAAATCAGCCTTTTCGGGGCGATATTTCCCAAAAGTAGCCACACCCGCTTCCACATTTCCCATAGGGTCTGTATAAGGTTTTGGCACAAATTTCACGTCATAATTTTTGCCAAAAATATGGGCATAATTCGGGAATTTCTCCGCCACTTTTTGCACTTCATTGATTTGATAGCTCCTGCGCGCCTTCACGTCTATCTCTTGAAAACAGAAAAAATCCACAGAATCTTGCAAAGTGTTCAAAATATGGCTAATATTTTTCTGCACAATATCTTCTGAATTTCGCATAGTTGTCCCGCCGTCATAGAAAAAATCCATCTCTTTTCCATTGCCACCATAGCCAAGATTCCAAGTCATAAGGATAAATTCCATTTTGTCAAGACTTGCCAAGCCTTTGCCTTCAATCGGCAAGGCTTGATACGCAGGAGGCTGATAATCAGTGAGGTAAGCGAGCAACATTACACCTGCTACATACAGAATGGGTAGCAGAATGAGGATAAATATGATTCTTTTTATTTTTTTCATGGGAAATAGAAGATTTAAGGGGGCAAGTTACGGATTTTTTATTCACTTTTCGTGCAGATTTTCGCAGATAGAGACGCAGATTTAACGCAGATTAAGAACATTTGCGAAAATCTGCGGTTAAATTTGCGAAAATCTGCGTGAACTCACAACAATAACAAACCATTTTCCCTCAAAACTCTCATCATTTTTCCCTCCCAAAATACCTCAAAATTGCCCAAATTTGCTGCTTCATATTGTTCTTGAACTTCTTTCAATGTAAACAATTTAGCATTTTGAGGAGAAAGTAAAGGCAGCATTTCTGCCAACCATGTCCCTTGTTCTACAGGAAGTTGTATAGAAAAATGTTCTTTTTTTGTATGAAAAAACAGATTTAACATTTCAATAGACTTTCCTTTTTTGGTTTTATTTTC
>JAYUZN010000941.1:0-13655 GCA_043751755.1 Bacteroidota bacterium
TATTGCAATAACTTGATAATCAATTTTTTAAATCATTGATATTAATAAAACAAAAGTAAAAAGTGTAAACTACTTTTGCTGTAATATGAAACATGCCCATTTATCAATATTTATGGTAGTCAATTATATCTATAACGAAGATGGGCGGGCTGAATATGCAATTATTCCCATTTATATGTGGAATATGCTTGAGCCTCAAGTATCAAAAATAGCCTTACCGCAGCCCGAAATACAAGGCAAAAAAACGTTTAATCCGCTAAAATATAAGGGGATTCTACGAGATTTGCGTTTTGATATTGAAGAAGAACTCTTAAAGATGCGTAACGAATGGACGAGAGATTTCTAATAGACACAAACATCATTATTTATTTTTTAGATGACAAAATACCCGAAAATAACATCTCACAACTGAGTGCTATTTTTCAGGATAGTTTTAATATTTCCACTATATACTTATGTAGAAGTACTGGGCTGGCACTTATTAGAAGGACAAAAAAGAGTAGAAACGGAGGCTTTTTTAGAAAATGCTAATGTTATTTTTGTAGATAATCTTGTTCAACAAAAAGCAGTAGAAATCAAAAAATTGTATAGAATGAAAATACCCGATGCTTTGATTGGTGCAACAGCACTCGCATATAACCTCACACTTGTAACTCGAAATGAAATAGATTTTAAATACATATCAGCCTTAAAAATCTACAACCCTTTTAAATAGTAGAATTATAGCTATAAAATGAAAAAAGGAATTACATCATTAACATTATTATTATTTTGAAATCAATTCTTGCTGTAGATAATGGTGATATGGATTGGAACACTACTTGTTTTGGTAATTATTCACGAATGTTGAAAGAATAAATAACGCATATAACCTATAAATCCCCAACCCCTCAACTTTTACTTTTGTATAAACAAATTTTTGTGTACTTTTGCGCCAAATTGACATAAAAATTATGAAAATACTCATTACGGGAGGAGCAGGATTTATTGGCTGCAATATCGTAGAATACCTTTTCGCACAATATCCCGACTGCGAAATCAAGGTCATTGACAACTTGATAACGGGCAGAAAAGAGAACATTGCGGCTTTTTTGGACAGCCCGCAATTTGAATTTATCGAAAATACGGTAACGAACAAAGCAGCGATGGAGCCGCTTATCGCTTGGTGCGACCATTGCTATCACCTTGCCGCACCTGTAGGCGTGAAGCTGATAATGGACAGACCCGTTCACTCCGTTTTGGACAATATTCGCGGCATAGATACGGTCATGGAGTTTGTGCATAAGTATGGAAAAAGGGTTATGGTGGCTTCGACTTCCGAAACTTATGGCAAAAGCCTTGACATGCTCGACCCTACACACAGCCGCAAACTCAAAGAAGACGACTATCGCGTAGAAGGCTCTACCCGAAATCATAGATGGGCTTATGCAAATACAAAATCTTTGGACGAGTTTTTAGCCTTTGCTTACCACAAAGAACATGGCACAGAAGTCGTAGTTTCTCGCTTTTTCAATACTGTGGGACCCAAGCAACTTTCCACTTTTGGCATGGTCATTCCCAACTTTGTGCAACAAGCCTTAGCAGGAAAGGAAGTAAAAATATTTGGCACAGGCAAACAACTGCGCAGTTTCATGCACGTCAATGATGCCGTCCGAGCCGTTGTAGCTTTGATGATGACAGGCAAAGGCATTGGGGAAGAGTTTAATATCGGCAATCCTTTTGAGATTTCGATGAATGATTTAGCCCAAAAAATTATAGACAAAACAAATTCTACCGCCAAAATCGTCCATATTTCCTACGAAGAAGCGTATGGAAAAGGCTTTGAAGACATGGACAGGCGCACAGCAGACATCACAAAACTGTGTACAACCTTGGATTTTGAATTGCAATACGACTTGGAAGGGATATTAGAGGATATAATTGCCTTTCATCGCAAAGCTATGGGCGTGTAGTCTATAGGTTGGCGCACTTTTCAACAGTGCGCCACCCTATAGGCATAAACAGGAGTTCGCTTTCTCAACAAATGATAATTGTATGTCAGACCGCAGCAGCATTTTCGATATGTTAGGACCTATTATGATAGGTCCTTCGAGTTCGCACACAGGGGGCGTAGTGCGCATAGGCAGAGCCGCTTACGCGATTTTGGGCGGACAACCCGAAAAAGTGACCGTTACTTTTTACAATTCTTTTGCGCGTACTTACGAAGGGCATGGAAGTGATAGGGCGATTTTGGCAGGTTTGATGGGCATGGCAACCGATGATGAGCGCATCAAAACGGCGTTTGACCACGCAAAACAAGCGAATTTAGCCTATACCTTCAAAGCCGTAATGAATTCTTCGGCTTTGCACCCCAATTCTATTCGGCTATCTATGGAAAAAGGCGACAAAAAGGCAGAAGTCTTAGGGGTTTCGCGCGGCGGCGGCTTGATTTCCATTGTAGAAATTGATGGTTTTCAATGCAATTTCTCCGCACAATCGCACACGCTTATCATTACGGCGCATGACGTAAAGGGAAGCATTGCCTTTATCACCAATATCTTGGCAAATGACAACTGCAATATCGCCACAATGACCGTAAATCGTAGCGGCAAAAATGATTTAGCTAAGTTAGTCTTAGAAATGGATTCTGCCCTAAAAGGCATTTCCCTCGAATATCTGCGTGCATTAAGCTGGGTAAATGAGGTAATTTATATGGAAGGCGTGGGCTAACAGTGAGCAGTAAACAGTTAGCAGTTAGCAGTTAGCAAAGATGGCGTTTATTTCATCTGCGACATCTGCTTTTCATCTGCGAAAATCTGCGTGAAATCCCCGAAAATCTGCGTGAAACCCAAAAAAAAATTGCAAAGTCCAAAAATAGCCTTACCTTTGCCCCACTTATGTCAAAAGACACACATTTTATCATATTTTTTGCATTGAAAGGAGGTATATTATGCTTATCGTAGAGATAACAAGCGACGAACAGTTGGACAAAGCCTTGAGACGTTTCAAAAAGAAATTCGAGAAAGTCGGAATCTTGAAAGAAACGCGCAGACGTGCTGCCTATCATAAACCTTCTGTCGTAAAAAAAGAGAAGATGAAGAAAGCTATCGGCTGTCAGAGCTACTATGCAAAAGAAAATTTCTAAGCAGGAATCTTTTTTTATCCATAAAAATGCCCTCATTTGTATTCCTACAAATGAGGTTTTTTATTTTATTTTGCCATTTCAAAATAAAGTCCTACCTTCGCAGCGCAATTCCCATTTCTTAGATGCGACAATTCGGCAGATACATACTTTGTACCTTTGTGGTGCTTATCGGAGTCAGTTGGTTTTTTCAAAAAATCAACAAATATGACTTCTATACGCGCTATTTCCGCATAATTGCCGAAATCAATGTCCGTAATTCTCATACCATTTCTCCCAAAAAAGAGAGCCTAACAGAATACAAAAACATTGTTTTCAAACAAGTACATACTTCTCGCATTGTGCTTTTCTTAGCAAAAACAAGCCTTTCCCAAAGACTTTCAAGTGCAGATGCACGCTATTTACACATTTCTTTGCCTACTATTTTATATTTTCTTTCTGCAAAAATGAAAGAAAGTATCCCATTTTCTATTGCACCTCCGGTATTTCTCGCAGATTAACGGAGATATAGGGACGCAGATTTTCACAGATAACCTTTCGGCACTTAGATGTCCGCTGGTGCAAGCGTCCGCTTGTACCCTCTTTCTTGAAGTGTCCACTTCGCATCTGGAAGCGGACGCTTCAAGATGCTTGCCACAAGCGGACGCTTGCGGCAGCTACGAAAATCTGCGTGAAACACACAACATTTTTCAACAACATTTAATCATTCATAAAAAACCGTGAGAAACAAAACCACGATTATCGTATTACTCGGCATTTTCCTCGTAATATGTATGTACAATCTATTCTATCAAGTGCAGCAATTTCGCATGACAGGTAGAATAGACAAACTCGAAAAGGCTTGTGCAAGTGCAGATACTGCTTCATGCAGAGAACTTTCGGAGCTTAGAAAAGACGAAACAGGCTTTCAAAAAGATTACAAATCTTCGTTAGAAAAGTCCTTTACCTTGGGACTTGACCTACAAGGTGGGATGTTTGCCACCCTTGAAGTAGGGGTAGATGACATCATTCGTCAGCTTGCGCCTAATTCAAAAACAGACAGCACTTTCAATAAGGCACTCCGAAATGCCGCTGAACGCAAAAAGACCGAACAGGCTTCTTATGTAGATTTGTTTTTGCAAGAACTTAAAAAAGTAGATGCAAATGCCAATCTTGGGGCTATTTTTGCCAATCAAGAGCGCGGAATCAGCGTAAGTAGCCCTGCTGCGGAAGTAGAAAAAATGCTCCGCGAAGAATCCGTTTCTGCCATCGACCGTACTTTCAACATTGTGCGGACTCGTATAGACCAATTTGGGGTGGTTTCTCCTAACTTGCAGCTACAAAAAGGTTCGGGACGTATTATTGTAGAGCTTCCGGGCGTAAAAGAGCCTGAAAGGGTACGTAAATTACTCCGTAGCACCGCAAAATTGGAGTTTTGGGAAACTTATACCATTCAAGAGGCTTTTCCGGTGGTTTCCAAAATCAATGACGCTGTAAAAGGCATTGAAGGCGTTGACACCACCAAAAAAGACGTAGCCAAAACCGATTCTACGAAGGCAGAAAAAGGCGATTCTAATGCCGTTGCAGCGAAAAAAGATAGCAACAAAAAAGACCTTGCCGTAACCGATAGCAATGGCGCAGATGCGGATACTTCTGGTTTATCGCAAGAAGAAAAATCGGATAAATTCAGAAAAGAAAACCCCTTTTTCGCCAAATTGCTTCCGCCAGATTTCAACAAAATCTCTGCAAATTCTCCGATTGTAGGCTATTCTATGCCCGAAGATACTGCAAAAGTGAACGCCTATCTGCGCAATGACGAAGTAAAAGCCATCATTCCTGATGATATGACTTTTATGTGGTCTTTGAAACCGAACTTGGGACCCTATCATTCCTTAGTAGCGATTCGTGCGGAAAATGGCTTGCCTGTATTGGGCGGTGACAAAGTTTCTTCTGCCCGTATCAATGCCAATGAAGTAGGTCAGTATCAAGTAGATATGACCATGACCATTGAGGGTGCGCAAGACTGGGCAAATATTACGGAAAGAAATGTGGGCAAATCTGTTGCCATTTCTTTGGATAACATGATTTATTCTTACCCTGTTGTACAAGGCAGAATTGCTGGCGGACGTTCGCAAATCACAGGCGACTTTACTCCTGACGAGGCAAAAGACTTATCTAATGTATTGAAAGCAGGGCAATTACCTGTGCCTGCCCGTATTATGGGCGAGGACATTGTAGGTCCTTCTTTGGGGGCAAGCAATATTTCAAGCGGTTTGATGTCCTTCGTTTTATCCTTGATTTTTACCATTATTTTCATGATGTGGTACTATCGCAAATCAGGTATGATAGCGACTTTAGCCTTGCTATTCAACTTGTTATGCTTGATAGGAGCTTCCGCAGCCTTTGGGATTGTGCTTACGCTTCCGGGTATGGCGGGTATCGTCCTCACGATAGGTATGGCGGTAGATGCAAACGTGCTTGTATTTGAGCGGATTCGGGAGGAATTGCATTTGGGCAAAACCCAAAAAGCTGCCATTAAAGCAGGTTTTTCTAATGCCTTTTCGTCTATTATGGACTCCAACATTACCACTTTGCTTACAGGCGTTGTGTTGTACGCATTTGGTATCGGACCGATTAGAGGCTTTGCCGTTACTTTGATTATTGGTATTTTGACTTCTTTGATAGCAGCCTTGTTGTTTACTCGGTTGATTTTGGAATACTTTGCCGACAATAACAAAAACATTGAATTTGGGAGCGAAAAAACCTTGAGAATGTTTGCTGGTATTGACATCAAATTCTCGCAACGCAAAGGCATGTTCTACAAAATTTCTGGCGCAATGATTGGGATTAGCTTTCTTTCCATGTTGGTATTTGGCTGGAAAACAGGCGTGGATTTCAAAGGCGGTCGTCAATATATGGTGGAAATGGGAACTCCTTTGAGCGAAGGAAACATGGTGGCGATTCGGGGCAGTTTAGAAAAATCCTTTGGCGGAGAAGCTCCTGTTGTCAAAACGCTTTCTTCTAATTCTCGGATTCAAATTACCACTTCTTACAAGCAAGACGTGCCAAGTGCTGGGCAAGAAGTGCAGGATTTGATGACAAAGGGCTTGAATGAGGCAATGAAAGAGGTGAAACCCTTAATTTTAAGTACGACTGACGTAGGTCCTACGGTAGCAAATGACATCAAAACTTCGGCTTTCTTGTCAGTCATTTTCTCGCTACTCATCATTGGTTTGTATATTTTGGTACGTTTCTACAAATGGCAGTATTCTGTGGGTGCGGTGGCTTCTTTGATACATGATGTGGTGATTGTCTTAGGCTTGTTCTCCATTTTCAGCATCATTCCTATGCCTTTCAATGTAGAGATTGACCAAGCTTTCATCGCGGCTATCCTGACCTTGATAGGCTACTCTATCAATGATACTGTGGTGGTGTTTGACCGTATTCGCGAGAATTTAGCAGAGCATCCGCACATTGATTTGAGTACCACGTTCGACAATGCCATCAACGAAACCCTTAGCCGTACTTTGATAACGGCAGGTACGACCTTGCTTTCTGCCTTAGTCTTGTTGATTTTTGGCGGAGTAGTTATCAAAGGTTTCGTTTTCGCAATCTTTATGGGGATCATTTTCGGAACATACTCGTCTATCTTCGTAGCTTCGGCGGTAGCATTGGATATGTTCTTGAAATTTGAGGAGAAAAAACGTGCGGAATTGGCGCAGGCGTAATAGAATAGGGTGGCTCACTTTTGAAAAGTGAGCCACCCTATAGAGAAATGACAGGTTTAGCGAAATTCAACGGATAATTCTTACTTTTTCAAGGGGCTTTCTCCATACATATTCCCTGCGGGATTGTAATTGCAAACGGCTATAATATATCCATTCGCACAAGTAGCGACTGCGCAGCCTATTTCTGTACTTTTTGCCCAAATTACCTGCGTATAATGTCCCGCAGCCCAAAAATCATCTCCTATTTTTCCGCCCTTATATTGGCTTTTTTCTTCCAACCATGAACCTACAATTTCCGAAGGCTTGTTATAAATGGCAGAGCCTGCAAAGAGATTTTCGCCATATTCATTGTTTGGGCGGTGTTCCAACGCACAATTCCCACTTGCCAAATGATTTGCCCATTCTGCCGAGTATGCAGCAAGTTCTTCATTCCATTTTATCTTTCCTACTCCCACTTCTACTCTTTCGCGGTTGTGTAGGTCCACAAATTCCTTTTTTTGGGCTTGAGATAAAGTCTGAATCCCCGTAATTACAGTTACTGAATTGTCAGGAGGGGTTTGATTTGTGGGATTGAGGGCAATATCCGGTTGATTGAGGTCTTTGAATAGCCAATAAGCCCCCTCATCTTCCACATCGGGGTGAAAAGATAGCCGCCCTGTTGCATTTTCGTGAAGATAGCCCAAGGTTGCTACATTGAGTATGGCAGTATAGCTTGTGCCGTTTCCTAGGATAATACTCCATAGTTGTGCCTGCGAGCTGTTGTCAATGCTTTTGCATACTAAATGCTCATTTTCAACTGCGAGCGCACATTCTCGCCATTTGTTCACAATTCGGAAATACATGCCCACAGGCTCAATCCTCCATTGCGCACTCCACCAAGCATCTTCGATACCCGTAGAAAGGGCATCGCCTTCTTTTTCTGTATTGAGAAAATGGGTAGCATTGAGTTTGTTATGGATTCTATACAGTTGTGCTTGCGTAGGATAGATAAACAAAACATACAGGATAAAAAATGAAAATAATTGTTTCATAATTTAAAGGCTAAAATGTGGATTATCAATGATTCCAAACACATTCCCCCAAGGGTCTCTCACAGAAGCAATGATTATATTTCCGCCTACCTCTGTGGGGTTTTCGTGGGCAGTCGCGCCTAATGCTAAGAGGTTTTGAAAGGCTTCGTCCACCTTTTCCACGCCCCAATACGTAAGCGCATTTTCGGCAGCAGAAACAGGCATTTCGCCTTCTCCTTCGTAGGGTTGCAAGCCCAATTCATAGCCTGCAACATTGAAACCCACATAAAATGGCTCATCAAAATAGGGTTCAATCCCTAAGATTTGGCTGTACCATGCTTTTGCCGCAGCAAGGTCGCCTACTTTGTATCCGACTGTGCGGAGTCCTAACAATTTCATAAAAAATGGAATTATAAATGAGATAAGTAGCTGAAAGTTATAAGTTGAGAGTTGAAAGTTAATATAAGTTTATCATAATCAATAAGATATATCGAAAATATATGGTTAGATTATTTCTCACTCGTACTTAGAAATGCAAATCTACCATTTTTATAACTCATTTCAATTTTTATAAATAAAAAAAAATCCTTACATTCTTGCGAATATAAGGACTTAGTTGCGGAGGCAGGACTCGAACCTACGACCTTCGGGTTATGCGTACCACCACAGCTTTCGCTGCACACTACCGTTGTAGTGTTTTGTAGTCTGGACTGTCTCTTTACCCTCGACTTAACGTTAGGGTATCTGCCATTCAGTCTCTACACCTTCCTATTATGTACAAAAACAATAGGCTTGGCTCGGGATTACCACACTTGCAGGCTTCCCCGAATTTGACAAATTATCCATCAATCGTTTCCGATTGAGGAGCCCCAAACAAAAGCAGCTGCCAAGCGTTCCTAAATTGTGAAGACTTAGGTTTTCTTTGACGTTTTTCGGCTTCGACTAAGTGAATTTCACTGCCGTAGTTTATGAATTCTGCTACAGGAAACACGTAAAATGTCTGACTTTCTTGGATATAGATGACTGCGAAATCAAAATCGTTTTCTGCATAGTTCGACCTTAACATTCTTCGTCTATTTGTTTTCGTTCTTCTGGTATCTACTACATAGTTTTTCTTTTTATCGTCAAACCATGCAGATTTTACTTGAATTTTTACAAAAACATTTTCTACCTCCAATACTAAATCATAAGGAAGCCTATCTCCAATAGGTTTTAGAACTTCCCATCCTTGTTGTAGTGCATATAGAATAACTGCTTGTTCAGCAATATCTCCTTTTAGCTTAGTATCCATAAACGCCACTTTTGTGCTTATTGAGCCCGACGAGCTACCACTGCTCCACCCCGCGATATATCTTTGTGTAACACTCTGTTACTATCATTTCTTAATTGTGATACAAAGGTAAGGAGCTTTTTTGGAACTACCAAATTTATTTTCACTTATTTTTTATTTTTTTGAAAAAAGATTTTTTTCGAGAATACTTTTCTACTTTTGTGTCTCATTTTGCGCAGATTCCCGCAGATATAGACTCAGATTCTCGCAGATTTTAGGAATAATTGTTCACTGCTAACTGTTCACTGCTAACTGACATGCTTTTTCATACAATTTCGGAATATAGAAACTGGCGCAATGCCTTACCTGCTACCACAAAAGTAGGTTTTGTTCCCACGATGGGCGCACTTCATGCGGGTCATGCGACCTTGATTGCGGCGGCATCGGCAGAAAATGACATAACCGTAGTGAGTATTTTTGTCAATCCTACGCAATTCGGACCAAAAGAGGACTTGACAAAGTACCCACGCACTTTGGCGGCTGATGTGGAATTAGTAACGGAACAGGGCGGAAATGTCATTTTTGCCCCTTCTCCGCAGGAAATTTACCCTGAAACGCCTGCCCAACTGATTTTTGCTATTCGGGAGTTGGACAAAAAACTCTGTGGCGCAAGTCGTCCCGGACATTTTAATGGCGTGGTACAAGTGGTTTCTTTGTTATTTAATATTATTCAGCCGCATACTGCCTATTTTGGGCAAAAAGATTTTCAACAACTGCTCATTATCAAGCAGTTAGTCAAAGAACAACATTTTCCTGTTAAAATAATCGGCTGTCCTACACAAAGGGAAATGGACGGATTGGCAATGAGTTCCAGAAATGTTTTTTTGAATGAAGCAGAAAGAAAACAAGCCGTAGTTTTGTCCAAGATTTTATTTCATTTGCAGAAAAATAGGCAAGACTTTGAAACAGTAGAAGAAATGAAAAATTTTGCTTACCAAGAATTAACGCTTTGTCCTTTGGCAAGATTAGACTATTTTGAAATATTAGAAGAAGATAATTTAATGGAAATCAATGATTTGGCGCAATCTCGCTGCCCTCATGCTTTTATGGCGGTCTTCTTTGGAGCGACAAGGTTGATAGATAATGTGCGGGTAAGTAGTTGAAAGTTATAAGTTGAGAGTTGAAAGTTATTGTAAGTGTATGATAATCAGATATTTTTTCGCTTAAATATTCATTTAGATAATTCCTAACGGGTACTTATAGAGGATTTTTGACTGTTTTGCTATTGTAATGCAAAATAAAATTTGACATCTGTCCACTGTTTAACGGCTCTCCCGTCAGCCTGTTTTGCGGGACTGAAATAAATCTGCGATAAATACGGCTCGATAGTTTTTTGAAAAATATCTGCCCCACATAAAGGCAGGTGCCGAATATATTTCCCTTGTTCATCTATCAAAATGCGAAACATAACTAAGGCTTCTAAGCCTTGTTCTCGCGCGTCAATAGGGTAATGAATTTGCGCTTGAATTTCAGCCATATTTAAGGCTTCAGGGTCTGTTTCACACAAAACAAAATCTGCAAATGGGGCTGGTTCATTATAAATAGAAATGTTAGTAGCATCTTTTTGTGCTTTGAGCATATTTGTTGTCAAAATAGCCATAAAGGTTACTAATATTTGAATTTTCATAATAATTTACAATGCTATTTACAATTAAATTTCGTCTTTAATTTCAACCTCCTCGTCTTTTGGAATATTCAAAGTAGCCAACAAATCTTCTATTTTTTGGGCTTCTTGCAAAGAATCATCTAAATAAAAAATAACATTCGGCATTTTCTTCAAATTGTTGCGAATACGGGCAGAAAGGAGCTTGCGAAGTTCCCAATTATTTTTGTTTAAAGAATCTACCACCGTTTGCGCATCATCTTCGGGATAAATGCTCACATATATTTTTGCCAATTCCAAATCCTTCGTTACACGCGCTAAGGTAACGGTTATCATGGTTCCCAAGCCAAAACGGGCTTCTCTTTGCAAAATTGTACTCATTTCTATGAGAATTAATTTCGCTATTTTGCGTTGTACTACGGATTCTTCCATACCTTTGTCGTGATTTCGCGCAGATTCTCGCAGATAAAAGCAGATGCCGCAGATTAATGCGCAAAGTTACGACTTTTTTTAACGTAGCTGCCATTTTTTAAATGGCAGTATTGCCATTTAAAAAATGGCAACTACTAAATTTCTCATTCTCTTGTCAAAATACTTCAATATCCTTCGTTACGGCTCCGCCTATTATCGCAATATTGCGATAGCTTTGCTATTTCTGTTAATTTATACAGTATTTAGTGCAGTGTCTTTGATGTCGGTTATTCCTTTTTTGGAAATCTTGTTTCAGGCTGATACTCAAGTTTCTACGCCGCCTGTGATGCAATCTGCGTGGGATATAAGTATGTGGAAGGCGCAAGGATATTATCTGTTGCATGAATGGATACGCACTTCGCCCAGCAAATTGCAGGTACTTGTGAGCTATTGCCTTGTGTTAATGTTTGCTATTATTTTGAAAAATTTTGGCAAATACATGAGTGTCTATTACATTGCGCCTTTGGAACATAGCATTGTGAAGGAATTGAGAAGCCATATTTTCGCACATTTGGCAAAAATGGGACTGCCTTTTTATACCTCTCGCAAAAAAGGAGACATTATTGGTTTGATGGTGAGTGATGTGCAAGTGGTGCAGGAGGCGGTGATTGGAACGGTGATGAACTTGCTGCGTGAGCCGCTGACAATGCTCACATTTTTGCTTGCTATGATGTTTATTTCATGGAAAATGACCCTTTTTACTTTGATTGTGCTGCCTTTGACGGGCTTTTTTCTCAACCTCATTGCCAAAACCCTCAAACGCAGGGCTATATTGAGTCAGGAGGCTTTGGGCGAATTGACTGCCATTTTGGAGGAGTTTATTACAGGCATTCGAGTCGTGAAATCTTTTCAAAAAGAGGAGTTTGAGGCAAAAAGGTATGAAAATCATAACCATATATATAACGTACAGCAAATCGCTTATCGCCGTCGGGTAGAATTAGCTTCGCCGATAACCGAAATTTTGTCGGTTTTGGTGGTTTGTATCATTTTGTTATATGCAGGTTCTATGATTTTGGCGGGAAATGGTGAGTTAAAAGCGAATGAATTTATTGGTTTTATTGCCTTGTTTTCGCAATTTATGTTGCCTATCAAAAACATTTCTACAGGCATTTCCAAAATAAATAAGGCAATTGCTTCTTATGAGCGAATAGAAGCCTTGCTTGCGGTTGAGCCTGTTATTTTCAATCCTGAAAATGCCCTTCCTTTTTCACATTTTGAACGAGAAATTCGGTTTGAGCAGGTTTCTTTTCAATATAAAACAGAAAAAGTCCTCAAAAATATTTCTTTTTCCATCAAAAAAGGGCAAACTGTAGCCATTGTAGGACCTTCGGGCGGCGGCAAATCGACTTTGGGGGATTTGATTCCCCGTTTTTATGATACAAATGAAGGCAACATTACTTTAGATGGTATAGATATAAAAACGCTAAATCTCTTTGATTTGCGCAAACAAATTGGCTATGTAACCCAAGAAAGTATTTTATTTCACGATTCTATTTTGAATAACATTGCGTATGGAATCGAAAACCCTGACGAAAAAGCCGTAAAAGTTGCTGCAGACATTGCAAATGCTTCGAAATTTATCGAAAAACTGCCACAACAATATGAGAGCAGGGTAGGGGAGAGGGGCATGATGCTTTCGGGCGGGCAAAGGCAGCGAATTGCGATTGCCAGGGCGGTTTTGCGCAATCCTGCCATTTTGATTTTGGACGAGGCTACTTCTAATTTGGATACAGAATCGGAAAAATGGGTGCAAGATGCCTTAGATAAACTCATGCAAAACCGCACTTCTATCGTTATTGCACATAGGCTTTCTACCATTCTCAAAGCAGATAACATTGTGGTTATAGACAAAGGGGAGATGGTAGAACAGGGGACTCATGCGGATTTGCTGGCAAAAGGGGGCGTGTATAAGCGGCTGTATGAGCTGCAGTTTTTGTGATTTCACGCGGATTTGCGCAGATGATAGCAGATAACGCAGATATAAAATAATAGCGGCTCACTTATTAAATGTGAGCCGCCCCCAATAATTATGCCTTTCTCCTTGCCGTTCATTTTTGACGAATATTTAGGAAATATGACAAACACATTCGATTTTACGAAAAATTATTGCTTAGAAAATGACTGCGTTTTATTGCGTCCGCTTACCTTAGAAGACGTAGAAAACCTGCAAATATATGCAGAAAATGAGCCTGAAATCTGGACCTATTCCTTGATGCAAATCACTGGTATAACGGATTTGCAACAATATATTAGGGTAGCTTTGGCAGAAAAAACAAAGGAAAAGGAATATCCTTTTATTGTTTTTGACAAAAAGCAGCAAAAATACGCAGGTTCTACTCGTTTTTATGACATTCAATTGGCAAATAAAAGCCTGCAATTGGGCTATACTTGGTATGGAAAAGCCTTTCAAGGC
>JAYUZN010000942.1:0-2145 GCA_043751755.1 Bacteroidota bacterium
AATTTCTATCATTTTTTGCTTCAAAGCCTTGCCCTCCTCCGTCAGTTGATAGGCTTTTACGATTCTTTGGCGAATGGCTAAGTCATCTATCGGAAAAACATTGGGGCGATGCAGCGAAAACATCAATAACATTTCCACCGTCCAGCGACCTATGCCCTTTACTTGCGTAATAAACTGAATCACTTCCTCATCAGAAAGCGTTTGAAGCTGCGTATAATTCAAGTTTTGTTCCAAATGAAAAGTAGCCAAATTGCGCAAATAGCCTATTTTTTGGGAAGAAAGCCCTGCGCTTCGCAACTCCTCATCTGATTTTTGCAAGACCTTTTCGGGACTCGGATATTCATCGGGAAATAATTGACAATAACGGGCAAAAATAACATTGGCAACCTTCACCGAAATTTGCTGCGAAATAATACAATCCACCAACGCCAAATACACATCTTCGCCCCAAGTCGTAACTTTGAAGGTTTCGCAAGAAGCGATAACCGCTTTTATAATAGGGTCTTTCTCAAAAATAAGGTCAAATTCTGCCTGTGAAATATCCATAAAGTAGTTGATTGTGGAAATATGGGCAAAGTAGGGCAATTTTCCGCAGAAAAGAAAAAAAAAGTGGAAAGTTCGCCAAAACGCTGCAAAAAAAACTAAATTTATCCACATTTTCCCAAAATATGCAGTTTCTTTTTTCCTTTTGTTACAAAAATGCGCAAACACCTACTAATTGATTTCACGCAGATTTTCGCAGATGAGGGACGCAGATTTTCGCAAATTACCTCTGCGAAAATCTGCGTGAAATCTGCGAAAATCTGCGTGAAAAAACAACATTATGACCAAACATATCCTCCTCCTCTGCGCCATATTTGCCGCATTTCCCCTTTTTTCCCAACAGAAAAAAGACGACAAAGACAAGCCCAAAACGGACGAAAAACCGAAATGGGACGTTACAAAGCCGTTTGGACCTTCCAAAGAAGTTGCCTTTACCACCACAGAAGGCACTTGGATGAACCTTGACGTGAGTCCAGACGGCAAAGAAATCGCCTTTGATTTGCTGGGCGACATCTATACTATGCCGATTGCGGGCGGCGAGGCAAAGTGTATCGCCGAAGGTATGCCGTATGAAGTGCAGCCCCGTTTTAGCCCTGACGGGCAGCATATTTCCTTCACTTCCGACAGGGCAGGAGGGGACAATATTTGGTATATGAAAAAAGATGGCTCTGATAAAAAGCAAATAACAAAAGAGGATTTTCGCTTGTTGAACAATGCCATTTGGACTCCTGACGGAAATTATATAATTGCACGCAAGCATTTTACGGCTGGGCGGTCTTTGGGAGCAGGGGAAATGTGGATGTACCATGTTACAGGCGGAAGTGGTGTTCAACTTACGAAAAGAAAAAATGACCAAATGGACGCAGGCGAGCCTTGTATTTCGCCCGATGGCAAGACGTTATATTATAGCGAAGATATGAGTGATGGCGGTTTTTTCCAATATAACAAAGACCCAAACGGACAAATTTATGTGATTCGCAAATATGACATGGCAACGGGCGAACTTACGGAACTCACAGGCGGAAGCGGGGGCGCATGTCGTCCGCAGGTGTCGCCTGATGGCAAAAAAGTAGCTTTTGTGAAAAGAGTGCGTTTTCAGTCCATTTTGTACATTCATGACGTGGAAACGGGCGAAGAATATCCTATTTTTGACAAACTTATAAGAGACCAACAAGAAACTTGGGCGATTTTTGGCGTTTATCCCAACTTTGATTGGCTGCCAGATGGCAAAAATGTTGTGATTTATGGTTTGGGAAAATTGTGGAAGGTAAACGCAGAAAAGGCAAATGATTTTGTGGAAATTCCTTTCAAAGCAAATGTAAAACAGACTTTTGTAGAAGCCGTAAACAGCCCGCAAACGCCTTTTCTCCCAGAATTTGAAGTAAAAATGATTCGTCATGCCAAGACTTCGCCTGATGGAAAGTATTTGGTGTTCAATGCAGCAGGACACTTGTATATCAAGGACTTACCAAATGGGAAACCCGCAAGACTGACCTCTGACAAGCATTTTGAGTTTGAGCCTTCGTTTAGCGCAGATAGCAAAACAATCATTTTTACGACTTGGGAAGACGAGGCAAAAGGAGGCATTTCTACCCTAAATAT
>JAYUZN010000943.1:0-17455 GCA_043751755.1 Bacteroidota bacterium
CTTATCTTCGTACTTTTGAAGCAGGGTTTGAACCTCATTTTTTAGCCATTTATCCTCATCAATGCCCAACTCTTTTGTAACCTCCACCTTAAAATACACATATCTTCGTTCACAAAGAGAATCTACATTTAGGTTTAAGTAATTTTTTCCGATGTCGTTTTTGATTCCTTTTTTCTCAATATGCGTTTTTATTGGTATTACTTCTACCCGTTTTAGTTGATGAAACACTTCATAGTCAAAAACAGGGCTAAATTCAGGACTTGCAGGGTTTTTGATATGATTTAACTTTTCCTTCCCTTTAGAGGAATCGCAATGCTTTTTGGCTTTGTTATTAGGCTCAGAATTTCCTAAACAAGAAGCCAGTAAATTTTTATACTCCAGTTGTAAAGCCGTTTCTATGCTTTTCGGTTCAAAATGCTCCGTTTTCATTTGCGGACTGCCATGCTCATTAAACAGATAAGGAATTGCCTTGCCACAATAACAACATACATATTTTTGTTCTTTCAATAGCTGTTTTCGTAGCTCTGTAAAAGCACTTTCCTTTTCATTTGTGGAATAACAATCTTCGCTAAGTTCCCCTGTGCAAATCGAATAGTCCTTGAAACTAAGGGAATCTTTGTCATAAGACTGCCTATCTTGAGGCTGCTTATCTCCTTTATACTGAATAAGCCCTGCGGGTTCAGGCAATTTCGTTATTTTTATCATATTTCTTCCGCTTTTTCTATAGTTAATTTTGCTTCTAACACAACAGGGTCGTCTTCACCTAAGACTTCCTTCAATTCCAAATGTAGCCTTTTGAGAAGTGGCATATCTTCCTCATAAATCGCATCTAACAAAGCATCTATTTTTTCTGTCATCACTTCTGATGGGCGCTCCCTTATCCCATATTCTCTATCCAACAAATCTTGAATGCGAGTGCCATAGAAATAAGGAATGGGATATGCCGCTTCTTTTTCGATACGATAAGCAGCAGCTTGTCTGTTATCCAAAGTCGAAAGCACTAAGGGCGAATGTGTGGTAACGATAAATTGCGTTTTAGGAAATTTTTCTACCAATACCTTCAAGATTTGGACTTGCCATTTGGGGTGAAGATAGGTGTCTATTTCGTCTATAAGGACGATGGCAGGTGCGGACAGATACTTTTCGAGCATCTGCGAAGCGGGCAGTTGTGCGATAGAAGAGTTTTCCAAATCGGTGGTATAAGCTTCTTCATGGTTCTCTACGAGGCGTTTGAGAAAATGTCCTATCCAGCCCAAGACATTGTTAAAACCTTGACTAATAAGGCTTAATGGAATTTCTTGGTCATTTTCTACGTCTTTGACCCAGATAATTTCGCTATTGTCGGTCGTATAAGTGACGTCCAAAAATACCAATTCTGTCCCAATCACTTCGCTAATAAGGGCAAAAACATAGTGAATCAGTTCTTCGGCAAAAATGGAAGTAGCATTTTTTTCTTGTTGTGCTTGGCTGCCTATCTTAAATAGCGTGGAAATCCATTCCGAAAATACCTGCAAACGGTCGTCCGCTTCGTTTGCAATCAAAGGCAAAATGTCTTTTATATGGGGCTTCTTTAATTTAGCATCAAAGTCATTTTGCTGCTTGCCTTTGCTATTTTGAAGTTGAGGAAACCCTAATATCAAATGCGGAAACGTGTCATTATGCAAGTAGGCGAAATCGCTATTTGGGTCATCTTCTACGTTTATCCCCGCTTCGTCCGAGCTAAATAATATTGTATTTTGGCAAGCCTTTCCCTCATATTGATAGGATAATTGAATATTTCCTTTTGAGGAATTATTAGATTTATTTTCGACATGCAATAATTGTCCGATTTTGGAATATTTTTCTTTGACAAAGGTATTTTCATTGATTCCTGTCAAAGCCAAGGCAATAGCTCGCAAAATGGTTGTTTTTCCTATCCCATTTTCGCCAATCAATACGGTTACTCGCTTAGATAAATTAAGGGATAATTGGGAAAAAATGCCGATATTTTTCAAAGAAAGTTGAGTGAGTAACACTGTAGAATCTATCTCTTCGGTTTTTACTTCAAGCATTTTAGCTTTCTTTTCCCCCTTTCTATAGCTTTCTATTTGCGCAATATAAGGCTCAAATTCCTGCATCTGTAGGGGCGAAAACTCTGCCAAAACCTCTGCGGAGGCAAGCCCTAAAATAGCATCTATAGTAGGTTTTTCTTTTTCGATGAAATATTGGATAAAAAATTCGTAGATTTCGATAGGCTGTTCTCCTTCCGTAAGTGTTTGAATATAAGCCTCATAATCTTCTTTTTTATACCTTTTTTCCCAGATATCTATTTCTTTTCCTGCCGATTTCTGCTGCTTTATATTGGGCAAAATAGCGGCAATCGTTTTGAGAATTTTGGCTTTTCTTTCGTCATCTGTAGCCGAAAAACGCAAGACACAGGTGCCGTCTTTGTCCACATACAAGCCGATAATTCTACTCCCTGTTTTTCTATCTGTTCCTTTCCAAAAGGTAAGGGTTAGGTAAAAATGGTTTCCCCAAAACCAGTAGCCTCTGCTCAACCTGCCATAGACATCTGTGTAGCGCGGAAGGAAATATAAGGAAGGATTTTTTTCTCTTTGAGCTTGCAAAAAAACATAGATTTTTTCATGGAGAAAGGAAATTCCTTCTGCTTCATTGCGTTTCTCAAATATCTTTATATAGGCTTCAAATTGTTTTCCTTTCAAATCTGTGAGCAGCTGCTGATACTCATCCTCAAGTAGATAATAATAGGTTTTATCTTCTGTTAGTGCGATTTCCTTTCCCCACAGTGTATATTGCCCATCTTGCGGATTGTCCAATTGCGCCTGCTTTTCTACTTTATCCCCTAACAAATCATAGTGAGGCAATAATGCTTGAAGTTCGGGCTTCAACTCCAAAAATGCTTCTATGAAAGGCAGTACATCTGCTAAAACATTTTGACGAAAAGGAACATATTGTGTATTAAAACCTAAGCCATATTCAATTTTTGCTTCGTCAAAATAGATATGATATTGTATTTCATTCGTACTCCCAAGATTTATAGAATAAGCAAAACCTACTTCTTCTTCTTCTATAAAATCATAGACATTCCCAAATAAACGCCCTTTTTCTGCCACCCTGCCAGCGTCTGTCAATTCTTTTCTTGTATATTGAAATTCATTGCAGAAGTCAATCCCTAAATCCTTATTTATCTGTGAAACCAAATCCGTAAAATCTGTGAAGTGCATAGATTAGTTATTATTTTAATTGTGAGGGACAAAAATACGAAAGGTTTTGCGATTTACAATAAATATACACTGTTCTGCGGTTTTTCAAACTTTTCTTCACAGCAGGATTTTATCTGCGAAATCTGCGAAATCTGCCAAAATCTGCGTTTATCTGCGGGAAATTTGTACCAAAATCGCGTTTTTCACTGCCTCGAACTGCGTCCAAACAATAAAATGGTCTTCTTCGGGAAAAGGAGTCAAGGTAAAAGGCAGATGTGCCATTTGTTTTTGTCCAAAAATGGCATTTTTGTAAGGCACAAGATGGTCTTTTTGCCCCTGCAAAAACTGCACAGGGCAGTTTATATTTTTCCATAAAGGCAGCATTTCTGTCAATTCTTTTTTCAAAGGCAAAATTTCCCGATTGCATACGTCCAACCAACTTGGCAAAGCCCAGCGAATCGCGCCCCATGCCCCTACTTTCTGATACCATTTTACCTTTTCTTGGGTAGGGTCTATCGAAGGGGCGAGAAAAACCAAGCCGTTTACCATGTCTGGGAAGTCCATTGCAAAACGGGCAATCGTAGGTCCGCCATACGAATGTCCTACTAAAATTACCTTTTGTCCTTGCTTTTTTTCGGAAATAATTGCCTTCAAAATCCCTGCTTGTTTTGCCAAAGAAGTTTCAGGTTTGCCTTTGTTTGAGCCGCCATAGCCCAATCTATCTACAGAAACCATGCGGCATTTTTCCTGCAATTCGCTGTCTGCCAAATACTTAGCAAAAGCCTCCCAGCCTCCGGGAGAACCATGTACAAAAATAACCAAAGGAAGACTATCATTATCGCCGATTTCTGTAGCCGCCACTTTTGCGGCTTGAATGTCTTTTGTGTTATTATAGGTTTTTTTTACAGGCTGATACTTTTTTCCTTGAAACAAAGCCGTCACTTCTTCGGGTTTCATGCCCATAGACATTGTATTTATGTAGGTAAATAGCCCTATTATGGCGACTATTAGGACAATTCCGATAATAAGTAAGATTTTTTTGAGTGTCATGAAGTTTGTTGTTATAGGCTACTGCCATTTAAAAAATGGCAGCTACGGGTTCTCGTACATGCCATTTTTCAAATGGCATGAAACTATTTCTGCCATTTAAAAAATGGCAGCTACGGGTTGCATTACCGTAGCTACCATTTTTTAAATGGTAGCTAAAAACCCATATTTATCCCAATTTCTGCCCCTACCCCTTTTCCACCTACAAGCCCCAGAATATTATCCATAGTATATACGATAGAAACAGGGTTTTTGTGTTTTATGCGAAAATAAGACATGCCCATTATGCCAAGCCCATACGAGTCTAACCCGCCGCCGTAAGCATTGATTCCTGCCGAAAAATAGCCACAAATACGCCTTTGATAGCCTGCTGCAAGCATAGGCAAGGCAGACATAGGCGCGTTTTGCGTGAAGCCATAATGAAGACTGGCAAAGGCACGACTTTTTGCGTCAATCTCATATATCGCATTGATATGCAAGGTAGTAGGCAGGCTTGTAGTCATTTTGGCGGCTATAGTATCGGGAAAAACAAGCCCCTTTAGGCTATCCACTAAGGCATCTTGTCCCGTCTGATTTCCTTCGAGATTGAGCAAATATTTGAGTTCAAATCCTGCATAACTTTGGTCTATTTTTCTTGCCATTTTTTCGCCACTCCACGCCACAAAACCCACATCTGTTACGCTTCCGCCTATACTTAGCTGCTTATTTACTTGGTAAATTGCACCCAAATCTATCCCTGCGCCAAAGCCGTCAAGGGGCGTATTTCTATCCGAAACAAAGTATTGATAATCAGCTGCTCCATGTATAGAATCGCCTACTTCAGAGGTGAAAAAAGAAAAATCTTTGACTAAAGCATTGCTTTGTTTTACGCCCGCAATGAGCTTTCCTTTTACGCCAAAACTCCATTTTCCTTGGCTCATAGCCCAGCCCACTCCTAACGAAGTACGGGTTTGGGATTTGATAAAAATGTTATTGTCCGAAACCGTTGTGCCAGCGTAGGGCGCGTTTCCCCTAAAAATAAGCCCTGCTGTTCCTGCATTGTTAGTTCCTGCCGAAAACGCGCTATTATAATCGTAGTAAAGCCCCCACGAAGATTTGCCTTTGATGGGAAGATTTACCGCAAAACCCCCATTATAGCCGAATTGAAGGCGATTTTTGCTGCTCATTTTGGCAACGGCTGCATCAATCGTTGCAGGAGGGAGATAGTTTCCGTCTTTTAACAAGCCCGAAAAACCAAAATGATTGTTACCAACAAAGGCATTTCCTGTGATGCCTACGAGGGTCATGGATTTGTCGATTTCCGCTTGTTGTATGCTCACAACTTCCATAACAGCCGCAAGCGAGTCTTTTAACATAGCAAGTATTGTGGTGTCGGGCTGAGATTTGAGCCACTTTTTCACATTGAGGTAATGGCTTGTGAGGGGATAGGCATTCGCTCTTAATGCCAAATTTGCAGGTTGATATTGCTGTGCTGCAAGGCTATTGTATAAGGTTTGTGTCTGTAAGCCATTCTGTGCCAAAAGATTATGGGTAACAAATAGCAAAATTAGGACGGAGAAAAATGTGTATTTTTGTAACATCTGTTGGTTTGTAAAAATAAAAGCCTATCAAATCGCTTGTAAAACTGCGAAATTATAGGCTAATTACAAAAAAAGATTTTTTATCACGCAGATTTTCGCAGATTTAACCGCAGATTTTCGCAGATTTTTCTTAATCTGCGTGAAATCTGCGTCCCTAATCTGCGGAAATCTGCGTGAAACATGAACTCAATTCCGATATATCCCTACCATCACATCTTTTTTAGGCATCAAAACCACTTGAGGATGCTGCAAATCGTGGGTAAGCGAAGGCAATTCCTTGCTTAAATATTGGCTCAATTCTGAAAAATAAATAAAATAATTATGGTCTGTATCTGCCTTTCCTGATAAACCCTCAAGCATATTTTTGGCAAAAGCACTGTGTCCCCATTCTGTTTTTTCTAAGGCAATCTCATCTTCTGTAACAGAGGCTAATACGCACAAGTTATTCGATTCTATGTTACGCAACCATTTTATGGTAGGATAAGTTACGGAAGGGTCTGTGAAAAAATCAGTCATCAACATTTTGTCGCCTTTGACTTTTTGCAAATTGTCTATAAAAGTGTATAAATTTAAGTTTTGGGCGGTTTTTTCGCCCGCCGATTCGCTCTCATCATTCATCATCAAATAGGGGATACCCTCTTTGTCATAATAGCCTCTTCCTGCCAAATAGATGCAAATAAGGTCATTTTCTTGCACTTTTTCTGCCATTTCCGAAAGGGCGCGCTGAATATTTGTGCCGATTGCCTGCTCATTTGTATAAATTTCCACATTCACTTTGCCAAAACCATTGCCTTCCATACCCGTCATAGAAAGCGCGAATAACTCTGCATCAGACGCAGAATAATGAATGTTATATTGTTTATTTTGGTACGAAGATATGCCTATACTTAGCACATACACATTTTGAACTAAGACTTTTTCCTCCTTAACTATAGGCTCTTTTTCGCCCACAGGGGCTTCTTCTGCCTTATTTTCTGCTATAACGGGGCTACTTGTTTCCTTTGTTTCTGCTGAAATTATTTTATCCGCTTCTTTCTCTGTTTGAGGCGGAAGAATAGGCGTTTCTTCGGTCTTCATGACGGGTATCTCTTCAACAGATTTGAGGGCAACTATTTCAGTATCAAGGTGTTTGTCGCTTGTGTCTTTGTCATTTTCATTTGTGTGTTTCAACAACTCTTCAATCGTAATGTCTTCATTTTCGGACACAATTTCCCCCTCATTTTCGGGTATTTCTATCGCATCTTCAGGCTTTTCGTCAAGAATATACGCAGGTTTTGTGGGAAGAATCGGAGGGATAGACGGCTGCGTCTCAAGGCTTATGAGAGGCTTGTCTATTTCAGCCACTATGAGAGTAGGAGCTGCTTTTCCGAGCAATTCCGTAGGATTTAAGGCGGTTTCCAAAATGCCTTGCTCATCAATCCATATAATATGGGCAGATAATAGCTTATTTGTTTCTTGAGTAGTGCTTATACAATAGCCTGATTCTGTGGGGATTATGTGGCTAAAATAAACATGGTTTTCCCACTTTTTATCCCATATTTTTGTCCCTGTATAATTGTAAGAAATCGCCCAAGCCTTTGTGTTTTGCGAAGTCTCATCAATTGTAGTGCCGACAATCACAAAAGATTCGGCTTTTGCAGCAATAGAAAAATAATTATCCATATTCAAACCGCCCTGCGTGTCCGACCATTTCATTTTGCCTGTCTCGTCCAATAACAAAGCCCTGCCATCAAAATCATTTTTCGTAGGATTTTTTTCATTCGTTCTTCCGCACAAAATAATTTCTCCTTTTGGACTTTCTAACACAGCAGTAGCCTCTTCATTGCTATTGTTTTTGCCATAAACACGTAGCCAACTTACGGCAGCTTCTGCGTCTATTTCCACCAATAACATATCTTTTTGCCCAGCTCCTTTAGAATTAGTAAAACCCGCCAACAAAATATTGCCGTTTTTTCGCTGTGTACAAGCCGTAAATTCGTCCGTTTTGTCCCAGCCAAAAGTCTTTGTCCAGACTTCCTCCCCCATAGAATTTACCTTGCAAACCCAACCATCATGCTGATTGAGGGCATTGTCTGTGTAACCTACCAAACAAAAATCGCCATCATTCATTGCTTGTATAGCCGCAATTCGGGTTTGCGTTTTCATGCCCCATTCCTTCTGCCATTTGAGTTTTCCATTAGGCGAAATACAAGCAAGCCACGCATCTGTAACTACTTGTAAATCAGTGGCTACAGTTCCTGCTATCATAATGTCTCCATTTTGCGCAAGTGCCACAGAAGTTACTTTTTCGATTTTATTGCTTGGGATAGGCACAGACCATAAAGGCTCATTTCTTTCATTGCACAATGTTATAAATACGTCATTATCGGAAAGTATGTTTCCTACAAACACTTTTTTCCCTTCAGGCGTAATCGCTGCAGCAACTGCTTCTGTTTCTGAAAAGGAATTATTATTTTGAGCGTTTTGTGCATACCCCCAAAAAATAACCCCCAAAGAAATAACCAAAAAATGTATTTTCATTTTATTTGAAATAATATTCGAAATTCGTTTTGTAAAGATATTGTATTTTCTCATATCAAACGCAATTTTTTGTAGATTATTGAAGAAAAAATAGAATGATTGTAAGATAATTATGTATTGTTAGGGTTGTATTTTTTTCATTTATACACATATTTTACTATAAATAAATTATTTTTTCAAGAAATATAATATTGTAAAAATATTGTAAAAATATAATTATCTGTTTTTTGCTTTAAAATAACCTACCTAAAAGGGTAGAATTATATTTATTTATTTGGGTAAATAATTGTTAATAAGCCTTTTATATAATAATACATATTATACTATTTTTTAAAATATAGAAAAAAACATACATTTGCATATAGTTTGCTATTGAAGAATAAAATAACTCTTTTAATCAATTAATTTCAGAGAAAATGAAGAAAATATTTAACATCTTTTTGGTTCTTTTTGCTGCTTCTTTTTCGGCATTTGCGCAGCATAGTTTTCCCGATGAACATTCAGGTTGGGTGGTTCTTTTGGGGGTATATGATGAGCCTTTGCCTGCCTATTATTTCAATACCCAAACATTAGGTAAGGTCGAAATGGAGTGGAATGGCTATTTTTATTCCTATTATACCCAAGAATTAGGTTCTGAAAGTGAGGCAAATGAGTTGCGTGCTAAAGCGAATCAGTTGGGGCATGTGTCGGCTGCAGTAACAACTGAGCATCATGCCAAACATCCTTGCGTGTTTTGCGCTTCTCTTCGGGATTCGGCTTGCTGGGGCGGGCGTGGCACTTGCGGTCTTATCGGCTATGCACGTCATGATAATTTTCATGGACAAGGTAAGACAGAGCCAGATAATCATGGCATGAAGCCAGGCGTGGAAATGCGGAAAAATCACTATCCTCGTAACAATGATGTGGCAGGTACGCATTTTTATGTTTCTCCCAATCCGAATGAAAACAAAGAGCCTGTTGCAAAGAAAAATGCATATGCTTATGAGCCTGCTCCACGTGCAGAAATGCCGCAAATTGCAATGAGAGGGCTGTCGCCTAAAAATGAAGAGGAGATGGTCGCAAAATCTATAGACATTCCCAAAGCGGAAAAGAAGGTTGCTGTTACTGAAAAATCTGCTGTAGCTGCCAGAACCGTAGCAAAAAGGGAGACTCCTAAACCCAAAGTAGATAATGCGGTAAAAGGGAATCTGTATTTTGCGCAGATTTTGGCAACGAGTGCCGAAACTGCCCCACAATTGGCAGAAAGCAATTATTCCTTGTTCAAAGAAACGCAAGAAGGCGTGAATAAGTATGTGGTAGGTCCGTTTAAAGACTATAATAGCTGTGCAGAATATTGCAAAACAGCTCAGGCACAAGGCTTTACGGGAGCTTTTCCTGTGAGTTATAAAGATGGGGTAAGGTCAAAGTAAGGGGTTTACCTCATTAAATAAAGCCGTTGTTCGTTTCCTCAAAAACGAACAACGGCTTTGTTATGGCATTAAGGCGAGAAATAAGCTTACAACAATCGTGTTTCTAATATCTCTTTGAACTTACGCAAAATGGCGATAATTTGCAGTAAATCGTCATTATCTGTACAATTATAGGCGCGCGAAACGCAATAACTTTTCTCTTTCATTACATAAAACTCCCACTCACGCCTATAAACCGTACAGCCATAAATAGGTCTTTCGCGCTCATTTTGCGATTGTGCTATCAAAAAAGCTTCTAATAATTGTCCTGTTACGTCTCCGCGCGGGTCTTTAACTTTTTTGTATTCTTGAAAATAAAAATAGGGCGTATCAGGCGTTTCTAACACCCCATGCGCAATCATCATATCGGCTTTTACCTTTAAAAAATAACCTTCTACAGTTGCTTCTATAAGGCTTTCATAATAGGTCTTATATTGCTCATTTTCAACAAGATGCCCCAAATGCAATACAAATGCAATAAAATTCATCTTCAACATTTCTTCGTTCCAGCCTACAATTTTCCGCACTAAGTCATCTGTTATACTATCAAACAGATATTGTTCGCCCATGTTCAAGGTCGTGTTTGTGTCTGTCCATTCCTTCATAAGCGGATATTTATCATTTCCCGCAAATCGGGTTAAACCAAACATTTTGATAAGCTCCGTTTCGCCATAAGATTTTATTTTTTTTGGCATAATTATTTTCCGTTAAAGAATCCTTCGCAAAGATACTGTTTTTCTCAATGGCTTACAAATACAATGAATTATACTGCAAACGGGGTAAATTTTCTCATTGTGGCGGGCTAAAGCCACGCCGCAATGAGTCGCTAAAGACTTGTTTATAGCTACGATTCATTGCTTTTCGGCTTTAGCCAAAAGCAATAATCATGGAAAATTTATCCCGTTTTAAGTATAGACACTTAGGTTCACGCAGATTTCCACAGATAAAAGAAACATCTGCGAAAATCTGCCTGAAAATCTACATTACATTTATCTGTCTTGCGCCATTATAACTTCGCACATTTGGGTCATACATCGCCTCTGCCCCAATCGCAGGAAGCTGAAACCGCCCCAAATTCACGACACGCATCATATAATAATAGGATTTCGTTTCCTTTGCAGCAATATCTGTAAATAATAACACTCTATCATCTCTAATATCCACAAATTCAGGCTTGAAACTGCCCCCAGCCTTTTCTATCCATTTCAGTTCCGCAGACAAGTCAAGACGAGGATTTTCTATGTCAAAAGCCGAAGGTACAAGGTCAGAAATTGCCAAGTATTTGGCACTTCTTTCGCCGCCGACTAAAGAAATTCTGCACACCACTAAATCGCCTTGTTTGAAGTTGTTACCCTTGATTTCGTTGCCTTTTCTATCAAAATAGGTGCGCCTTACCTTTATGTCTTTGTCCACATCAACCACAGTTGCAGCTTTTTTCGTGCCTTCTGTGTTCCAAGAAATGTAAGTTGTGCCACTTCCTGTAGCTTTGAGGGAAAGCGTTTTACCGTTCAAATCTTCAGAGGTAAACGTCTCATTTGGTTTGTTAAACGTATGAATTGTTTTGCCATTTGCTTGCACTTCTATCGTTACTTTGCTGTCTAATTTCTTGCCCGCAGCCTTGCCAAGTGCCAAGAAAAACCAAGCATTGTCTTGTGTAGAATAGCAATTCTGCCCTTGTTTTGCCAAATAATTCGTAATCGTTCTTACCTTGTCATTTGTTGGGTCCACATCAAGTAACACATTCAACATCAAGGCATTTGCACGAATATCCGAATCAAAATTGAGCATATTTCTTTCGGTCATTTCTGCCTCAAACGTCTTAGGGATTATCTCATTGTAAGCTGCCCAGTTTTTCGCAAGGGCAAAAGAACCTGCTAATAAATATTTGGTATCTCCTGTCAATAACTCGGGGCGCGCACGATAATAATTCATCAAAGATATGTCTGCTTTTCCGCCCAAACACAAGACATATAAGGAGTAAATCGCTGATTTTGGCGCAATTTGCCGAATCGTTCTGCCCGTAGAGGAAAACGTAACATAGTCTTCTACAGGCTTTTCGTTTGCTTGTTTATCCAAATATTTCAAGGCTCTTTCTATCGTATAACTTTCCACCTCAAAGCCTGCTTTTTTTGCTTCTACGAGAAAATGTGTGGCATAAACAGAAGCCCACCAATTTGACTCATTTCCGCCAGCCCAATAGGGAAAACTCCCGTCATAATTCATCATTCCTTGAATTTTGTGGATACCTTCCTTCACAAAATAGGCAGAAGTTGTACCTTTTCCTATCAAATCGGGAGCAGCCACCTGAGCCAACTCATTGAAATAGAGTTGTGGAAAGAGTTTTGAAGTCGTTTGTTCGATACAGCCATACGGATAGCCGATAAGGTAGCGCAGTTTTTCGCTGTATTTGAGGGCAGGGAAAACGGAAACGGTCAGCCTTGTATTTTGCGTACCTTGTACGTAATCACTTGGTATTGACAGGGTTTTGTTGTCTCCGGCGGAAATATCTATGCCTTCAGATTCGGTAACAAATGAAGATGCAGGACGAACTGCAATTTCGGTTTCGTCTGTTGTCGTCCCCAAACCTGTCGTTTTGAGCTTGATTTTTGCCACACCTACTTCGCCTGTTGAAGCTATGCCAAAAGAGACATTTTTACTTCCATTTCCTTCTACAGAAACGGTCTGCGTTTTTGCACCACTTACCCGCAAAGGTCCTTCTACTTCAATCGTAACATTCACATTTCCAGCCTTTTCGGTCGTATTCATAACTGCCACAGGCATCACCAAAGAGTCGCCCAAAGTGAGGGAACGGGGAATTGCAGGCATCAAAATAACGTCATCTGAAACCTTCATAGCTTTTTCGCCCGAACCAAAACGTGCGCCTTCATAAGCAACTGCCATCAGGCGAAGTTCTCCATTGTATTGTGGAATGTCCAATGTTACCTGCATTTCTCCATTCGCATTTGTCTTTTTAATGCCACTCCAAATAGACACCAATTTGAACCGCTTGGAACGGATAGGATTCTGCCGTTTTCCGCTTGCATAATCATCTCCTCCAGCCGCAGAAGATTGTATATTTTTGTATTCAGGCAACAATAATTCATACAAATCATAACTTTCCACAGATAATTTGCGCTTGCTATACATATACTCGTGTGGGTCAGGCGTTTGAAAATGTTTTACCTGCAAAATGCCCTCATCTACGGCAGCCAAAGTTACAAAAACCTCTTTTCCAGGAGTCGTTTTGACGGTTATAGTTTGCTTGGTATTTGGATGTATTTTTTCAGGTGCTGCAATGTTAATGGGCAGTTTTGTAGAAGGTTTTTCCACCCGCAAAGAAGCATAGCCATGTCCTACAAGCAAGGGAATCCCCTGTTCGTCAAATACATGCGGCTTGAAAACGGTCGCAGAAATATAGACATTTGGCAAATAAGCTTCTTCTATCGGAAAAGAAAGTTCTGTAGAAGTTTTGGTCAAATCCACATAAAAATACTTGTAAATCTTATCACGTTCCACTGTTACCAACATTTTTCCCACAAAAGGCGTAACAAACAAAACCTTTGCCGTTTCTCCTGGCTGATAGCTCTCTTTATCGAATGTTATATCAACTCTGCCCTCTTTATCAATTTCAAAAGAAGAAGCATTTGAACTGCCATAACTATACACATAAAACTCGCTATACACATAGTCTTTTTCGCCTTTTTTGGCGATTCTCACTTGATAACGTCCCGATTTTTCGGCTTTGAAGGAAATGTTTTGCCCCGCATTTTGAAGACTTATATCTTCTGTTTTTTCAACTATTTCTTTTTGTACAGAACGATAAGAAAACTTGCCTTCACTGTTTTTTTCCAAGACGGTTTTCCATTCAAAACGTACCATACTAACCGTAGTTTCAAAGTTATGAAGGATTTTTTCTTCAGGGTTTACGGCAACAGCTTGAAGTGTTATATTATCATTTGTGCTAAAATAATAGCCTTTTTGCTTAATGCCTACAAAATAATCTTTGGGATAAATGTTGAATCTCGTAACCCTGTTTACCGTTCTGCCTGTAGGGTCAAAAACGCTAATATACGCTGCACCTTCCATATAACCGCCTGATTCTAACTCTTTTGGAACGGTATATTTTAAAACTGCATTTCCTTTTGCATCTAATATTCCCTCACTTGATTCATTTTCCGTAGTATAATGGGGGAAAGTATGGTGCGAAAAATCGTACTCTTTGAATTTTTTGGATTGAAAATCTTTGTTATTTAAGGTAACATCAGCTTCATATTTTTGTCCAGATGCGGGTTCACCAAACAAATATTCTGCATTTATATTTACAGCAACTACTTCGCCGACCTTTGCCGTTTCGGGTGCGTCCAACTTTACCCGAATCTTGTCAGGCGCAAATTCCTCCACATTAAAACGGTAAGATTCCATCAATTTATCATCTCCTGTGCGCACTTCCATTACATATTGTCCCGTTTGCGCAAACTCAGGCAACTCCACTTGTACCTCAAAAGAGCCTTGCTCATTTAGGGTTTTTTGGTAGGTATTAAAAGTTTTTCCTGTAGGAGAAATAATTTTTACCACAATTGGCAAGTCTTTAACAATGCCAAAAGCCGCATCTCGCACAATCGCAGAAAGGTTTGCCGTTTCTCCAGGACGATATATATTTCTATCCGAATAAATAAAAGTATCATAAAAATCGCTTGAAACCATTTTTCCACCCACATCATAACGGGAAGTTTCGACCTCTGTAGCCGACAAATCTATGAAATTAAAATCATCTCCCATTTCTGCCGAAATAAGGCGGGGCGAAAAGTCCTTTGTTTTGTCTTTGAGATTGACAAAAGTCGCAATTCCCTTTGCATCTGTAACCGCTGTTGCAAGGATTTGATTGTTATTTGAAATTAAATTTATACTTACATTTGCTAAAGAAGCCGTAGTTTTGATAGAATTGGCAAAAACCAACAAATCTGTTCCAGAATATTTGGCTATCAATCCAATGTCAGAAAAGGAAATAATTTTTGCATCTCTCACATAATAGTCATCATTTGAGGTAATTTTTACTACATAAATGCCTTTAAAACGCTGATTGATAGCTTTATGCAAGTTGATAGTAGCATATTGAAACTCATTTTTTGCCCCTGCAAATTTGATTTCTTCTGTATAAATACTTTTGCCATAATCGCCCGTTTCATAGTCCATATTTTCCTCAAACCCATAATTCGCCCGATAACGATAACTATCATAAGAATAATTGTTAGAAAAGAAAAACAGCAGGTTATTTTGGAAAACTTGTTGAATTTCTACTTCTACTTCAGGCACATTTACGGTCTCAATTTTGATATTTTCCATGCCGCCTCGCATCAAATACATGCCTTTTCTATCCGAAAAACGCATAACAGGCTCAACATCATCTGCGGTTAAATATTCTTGATATTCATTTTCTAACACGCCTCCAAACAAACCGGGCAAGCCTTTCAAGACCTTCAATTTTACCTCACCTTCGGGCTTTATATCGCCTTTAATGGTCATTATATTATCGGCAGTTTCTATCGTTTGATTGCCCAATTTTGGGGTAACTTCTATAAATTTTGCTGCCTTTTCGCTATCAATTTGCTGCGAAGCGGTAATGATAATTTCATAGCCTTCTTCGCTCAAAGCTGCTACAGCCTCTGTAATTGCAAGTCTTTGAATAGGAGGGAGTTGCATAGAAAAAGTACGGTCATCTTTGAGAGCAGTTTTTTTCAAGACTGAATTTAAGCCTTTTTTCACTACAATTTTAAATGCCTGTTCACCCTTTGTTTGTGCCATTTCTCCGAAATTTACAGCGATTACACTTGCCGCTTTTTCGTCCTCAAAAGTAAAATTTTTGATTTCTTCTTTGCCCCTAAACACCTGCAAATGCTCCCGCAATTCTTCGGGTTTTACCTCATAATTGAAGTGAATATTTGCCACAACTGCCAGCTTATATTCAGCATGAGGAATAGGGTCAGAAAAAACCTCTGCTTTTAGCACAGCAAAATCGGGTGTTTTGAAAGACACTTCATTGAAACGTGCTGACATATCAGGGGTTTTTGAGCCAGCTAACAAAGCCGTTTTGTTAAAATTGGCTTTATAGGTTTCTCCTTGTTTGAGCGAGGTCGAAGGCGAAAAAACAAGGGTATTTGCCGTTACCCATTTATAACGTCCACTAATGGCAGGTTCAAAATTGAGGTAATCGGCTTTCACCCATTCGTCAATTTTGTCGGCAGGGGCAATATCTTTGTTAAACGAAATGGTAAATGACTGAAATTCGCCGATTTCTTCATTTGGCGTAAATTTTGTCATTCGTAATACATTGTTACTACAAGCTGCTAAGAGCGTAATAATCAATAAGATAGAAAGTTGGAGGAAAAGGCTTTGTTTGCGCATATTTGTTGAGATTTTATTTTTACAAATATACGGATAGTTGGGAAAAAGTTGGATTTTTTTTAATATTTGTTTAAGGTTTTGCAGAAAGAGGAGTATTTGAGATAGTTTTTATTTGCGGTTGCTCTGTAACAAAGAAACTAATAACAGAGGTAGTAAGTTAATCATTAAGCTAAGAAAAGCCGCTAAAATAACAGCAGAAGAAGGGAAGTTTTTTAGGCTTGATTTTAAGGTATAATCGACTTCCCCTAAGCGGCTACTTTCTACAGTCATATTTTTGTCATATTTAAAACTTGGGCTCTCTTTTTGTACTGAATTGCCTACAGTTTTATACTCATCTACTGTCTTATAAAGCACAAGTAAGCCTTTATCATCATCTGCTAAGGCGGCTCGTTCAATTTCAACTATGGTATTTTTTATAACTGAATCTATCGCTAACATAAGGTAGGTATTAGTACTTTTAAGGCTTATCTCTAATCGCAATAATATCATTCTTTCATATTGGTCAGCTAACAAATGCAAATCTTGCTTTGATTTAGCTTTAAGTGCGGTAAAATGCCTCTCCATTTTTAGGTCTCTTTCAATTTCATATAAAGTTGCTATTGCATTAGGTCCTAATACAAGGTTTTCTTCGTCAATAACTTGTGCTTTGAAAAGACTAATTTTTGATTCAATTCTATCTTTTAAAAATTTATCTTCTGGTTTTATTAAGCAATTTCTTGCTGCAATGCTGATACTCATCAGAGAATCTCTCTTCTCTGATAATTCCCTTTTCACTACCTCTTTTGCTGTAAAGTTAGAATAAAAAGAATTATAATTACCAACAAAACTAGCCATAGTGCAAAAAAGATATAACAACAATGCCTTGCTTACGATACTATCTTTTATATTTGTTTGAATATTGCGGCTTATCTTCGGAAGCTGAAAGAACATTGCAGTGACTAAACAAAAAGCAACAGGAAAGGATACAATCCAGTGACCAAATGCTTTACTGTAGCCAGTTCCTGTTTGCCATAAACTTACAGCTAAACAGATAATTGTTACTATTGTTAAGAATGAGGCTTCTCTATAGGTAACATTTTCGAGCTTTTCTTCTTGAATTATTGTATTCTGTTCAAATTGTAGTTTTCCATTTTTTTTCCTGCTGTAAAGAAAAAAGAGCTAAATTTTTCGGCTTTTGAGCCTAAAAACCGCAAAGTTCGCAAAGAAAGCCCACGCAAAGGACGCAAAGTGAGTAATTTTGAGTTATTCCTTTGCG
>JAYUZN010000944.1:0-5727 GCA_043751755.1 Bacteroidota bacterium
TCATAAGTTTATTTTTTTACAAATCCTCAAAAATATCTATAATTGCTTGCAAAACGCCCAAAATATTTTCGGGTTTATCCAAATAATAACGCGTTTTGTCTATAAAACAGGTTTTATTTTCTAATTTCAAAAACTGCCATTCGGTAGCGGTTGTTACACAACCATAAATGAAAGGAAAAGCTTTTCCTTCTCGTTCATTGTAAAGCCTTGCACCCTCCATTTGTGCAATACATTGCGGAATATTTTTCTCTATATCATTGTCTTCTGCCTCAATCATACAAAAAAGCGGAGCATCTAACTCAAAATCTTGTTCTCCTTTACTCAAAATAAAATCACACTCGCCATTTAGCCCTTTTGTATCATCTCCATTTAATATCGCTCCCGAATACAAAGACGTTTTGTGTGTATTTTTTGAACAAATTTCTGCCAAAATAGGAAACACAATGGCTTCGGAACGTGATTTTTCGCTAAATAAGGCATATTCATGGCTCATTTTTAGGGTAGTAATGAGCCAATCCGATGGAGGAATTGAAATTATATCAGGAAACAAAGCTTCCCTTTTATTCTGTATTCCTAATTCAGAACGTACACTTTTGTAAGTAAATTTGCTATATGGCATCTTTTTATTTGTTAAAAATACGGTTTTTATAACTCCTCAAAAATATCTATAATTGCCTGCAAAACGCCCAAAATATTTTCGGGTTTATCTAGAAAATAGCGTTCTTCGTCCAAATAACAAATATTATTTTCCAATTTCAAAAACTGCCATTCCATGCCTGTTGTAACACAGCCGTACATAAATGGAAAAGTTTTTCCTTCTCTTTCGTTGTAAATATACGCGCCTTGCATTTGTGCGATACATTGCGGAATGTTTTTCTCAATGTCATTGTCTTCTGCCTCAATCATACAAAAAAGAGGGGCTTCTAATTCAAAATCTTGCTCACCTTTGCTCAAAATAAAATCACATTCTCCATTCAGCCCTTTTGAATCATCTCCATTTAAGATAGCTCCCGAATATAAAGAAATTTTCTGCCCATTATTTTGGCAAATTTCTGCCAAAAAGGGAAAAACAATTCCTTCTGAACGGGCTTTTTCGCTATATAAAGCATATTTTCTATTTCTCTTCAAGAAAGATAGCAACATCTCACTTGGCTGAACAGGGGAGAAATTTGGAAATAAAGCGATTTGTTTATTGCTAATTCCCAATTCAGAACGTACACTTTTGTAGGTAAATTTGCTATATGGCATGAATAAAATGAGAAAAAAAAATGAAAATGGAAAAAAAACAAATTGATGAGCGGAAAATTTAGCTAATCCGCAGCAAAATATGTAATTCTTGTTTATTGAAATAAATTCAAAAACGTCTTTAATTCTGCCAAATGCGCAGAATTAAAATCAAAAATATCTTCTCCTCTTGCTTCCTTTTCTTTAAACACATTATACAAATTCGTACTATTTCTATCTCTTTTACTTTTTTGAATCGTATCGAATTTCAAATAAACGTGTATCCAAAATTACCTTTTTCATGCGATTTGCCCTCCCCTAATCTCTAAATGATGCGACAATTCATATTCTAAAGCTGCCGAATCGTGGAAAATTGCCGCTATTTCGTTATTTCTTTGGTTTCTATACATCTCAAAATAAGCCGCATGTTCCGAATATTTATGGGCAAGTTTAGCAAAAGATTTTATCATTTCCAAACTATGTGTAGTCGCAAAAATCTGAACATTGTGTTTTATTGCCAATTGAAACAAAATATCCCAAATCTGCTCCTGTGTTTGATAATGAATGCCATTTTCTATTTCGTCTATTAATAAGACAGAATTAGGGCTACTAACAATGCGCAAAATAAATTCTGCCATACGATTCATTGCATCTCCATAAGATTTTATTGGACGTGTCAAGTCATTTTCTTTTTTGAGATATAGAACAGGCTGATTATCACTTTCTATAATGATTTCAATATGCTGAAAAGTAGAGTCTATCGTTTTAAAACCTTCTAACAAAGTAGAAATGTTATTGTCATCTATTTTGCGGGCATAGCTGTATAGTTTTGTTAGGTCTTGATGAGAAAGAAAATTGTTGCGAGAAGGAATAAAATGAGTGGAAATATCATTTCTCTGCCCAAAATAGTTGTGAAAACTCCCATCTTCATTCAATATAATGGAATATGCGTTTGCATCTTTTTCAGATACGCGAATATGCCTTGATTTAATGGCAACTCCTTTACTATTTTTTGTTGAAATACGAATAACCTCCTTCAAATTTCTTTGATAGAAAGCATTTATTCTCGAATCCCCTTTTTCCTCCCTCCAAAAATGTATGCCATTCAAGGCAGCATCTCCCATATTCAAAATATACAAAGCCTCTAACAACGTAGTTTTACCCACATTATTTTTCCCTCCTATCAAATTCACCTGCCGAAAACCGCTTATTTCTGTTGTGTGAAAACAGCGATAATTTTCAATGGAAATATCTTCTATTGCTAAAGCCATAATATTAAATGAATGAAATACCCTTTGTTGAATCTGCGAAATCTGCTATCATCTGCGCAAATCTGCGTGCCCCCCCCCCTTTATTTTCCCCCCATAATAAAATGATACAAAGGCATTGCCGCAAAAATCGCTGGCACAACCACGCACAAAGCCAATCCTAAGCCGTTTATTAGCGGCGTATATTTGCTATGCACAAAACCGATAGAACGGAAGGCACTTTGAAAGCCATGATTTAAGTGTAAACCCAATAATAACATGGCAGCTACATAAAAAATGACTACAAATAAGTTTTGGAAACTATCCGAAGCCACTTTGAACATAGAAATGCCTGTAACTGTTTGACCTTTAAGGATTTGTGCCTGTTCTTCTGTAATGTAATCTTCCTTATTGAGCATAATAGACTTGCCGTCAGATAGCACAAAAGTTTTGGCTTGTGTTACCTTCCAGACCTCTGTAGCGGCTCTTTCTACGGGTACAGTTTCGCCTGCCCCATAATGAAATTTGCCATAAAACATATATAAATGTAGCCCCAAAAAAATGAGGATAACAGAGCCTGTAATACCCATATTGCGTGAAGTCCAAGCAGAACTTGCGCCTTCATTTTTGTAGGCGTATTTGGTAGGACGGGCAGTATTGTTTTGAATAGAAAGTTTGGTTGCCAAAAAAATATGCGTAAGAAAGCCCAATACCAAAATGATTTCCGACAATTTGATGAGAGGGCTTGTGGTCATAAAACGTGTATAAACGTTGAAGGCTTCGGGATTGTGGGTGAAAAGTTGTAGGTTTCCACTCAAATGTATCACCAAAAAGGAGACCAAAAACAACCCTGTCAAAGCCATAACTACTTTACGACCAATGGAATAGGCGAAAAATGAACTTAATTTACTCATATATGATAAATGGAAAATGGAGAATTGTGCTACATTGAGCTTGTCGAAATGAGAATTGAAAATGGGAGCATCAGTTTGATTATTTGTAATGTTAGGTAAATCAAAGAAAGATGTTTTCCTATTAATTTCCAATATGAAAATGCAAAATTATACTTTATCTCTTACAATCAAACAAAAAATGTATATAAGTTTGTTAAAGACTCAGGGTTGCGCACCTTTTAAAGGTGGGCAACCCTGCAAACGTAGGCTTCCATTATGGCAGGTTTCACACAAGTTTCACTGATGTATGCTAAATAGCTTGACGTTTTTTACATAATTTCCCACTTTTTTTCGTAAATTGCGCCCGTTTTCACATCAACAAAATTTATGAGGCACTTATACCTGTTTTTTTTTATAGTTCTTGCGATAAATCTTTCTGCACAAATCAAGCTCATCAACGAAAGTTATTATGAATTTCCTGTTCAAGAAGCGGTTTTTGCCAAAACAAGCGACACACAGCCCGCATGGGTCTTGATTGCCAAAGATGATGCCACCCCTTCTGTAGAAGTAGCCGTAACAGAGGTACTCATGATGAGCGCACCCAATCTCGCCACCATGACTGCCCCAACAGACACAGATGACCCTGTGTTATCAACAGAAAAAATACAAGAAGTGAGTAAAGCGGATAAGGCTTTGTTTTTTATCTTAAAGCCCAATGGCACTCGTATAGATTTGGGTTTAGGCGAAAGAATGATACATGGCACTGAAAATGAAATTGTTACCTATTGTGATGCCCACAAAAAAATCCGAAAATTTGCGATAAAAGACAACTATTTACAGCTAAAAGATTCGCTCATGTATAGCGAAATGACAGATATGAGTAGTTATGTTAGGGTGGTTTTTTCGCCGAATAATACGCCTTTTTATGTAGCAGAAATGATATACAAAAGTACTCGGATTTACACCCTTTTCACAAGAGATTTCAAGAAAATATATGAACTAAAGTTGCAAAAAAGCGATACGTATGACAATTTTATCTCCTTTTCTGCCCCTTCAGATAAGCAAATTCGGGCTTTTTATACAGGTAAAACAACCTATAACATCGTTTCCATAGAAACAGAGAACGGAAAAAAACAAGAAATTCAGGGAGAATGTGCTTGTCAAAGTAGCACTTTGATGACGATGGGCATAGTGGAAATGCGCAAGGACGAATATGTCGTATATCATGGTTGCTATGATTCTCGTAGCACCGTTTTATATGCCTATACTGCTGATAATCAACTGAAATGGACAAGAAAGTTGGGGAATTATTTTAATGATTTCGCCTATCTTTCAAGCACACAAACTTTGACAGGTAGGGTGTATAGCGTGCCTTATTCGGGCTTTATTACAGTGAATGCCACTGATGGGAAAATCATAGCAGAAACACCTGCTTCAGCCTCTTTTGCCGAAGTTGCGGAGGTCGCAAAAGCCCACTTATTTGTGTATATGCCTATGCAATTGAGGGCTTTGCCGAATGGAAAAAAAACAATCTGCTCGCTCAATGGTTATTCTCCCACAAATAGCGATATTTCCAAAAATAAATTGGTCGCTTCTGATGGCAAAACGGAACAAGGGTTGGTTTTTCCTGATAATTTGCCAAAGTCCTTTCAGTTTTCCTTGTTGGGAGAAAATCGAATTTCTGTGCTAAATGGCAATCGTACCGCTATTTACGAAATTCAATAACGCTCCGTAACTACCATTTTTTAAATGGTAGAAATGTTAACTACGATATGAACATTACCATTATTGCAGGTAGTCCTCGCATTTCGAGTGTTACACGCAGAATTGCTTTATATTTGCAAAATAAATTAGGCAAACATAAGCATTTGAATATCCATTTGTTAGATATAAGTGAAATTCCGGCACTTTCCTTTGTGAGTGTGTGGAATGTTATAGAAAAAGTGCCACCTCATTTGCAGGAAAAATGGCAGATGATGCAAGATTCAGATGCTTTTGTGTTAGTAACGCCCGAATATAATGGGAGTTACTCGCCAAGCATGAAAAATTGGCTCGACCATTTCCCAAAAGATGCTTATTATCGCAAAGTGATGGGCATTGTTACAGGCTCTACGGGCGGAATGGGGGGCATGAGGGCGACACAACAAATGCAGCTATTGATTTGTGCCTTGCTTGGGATTCCTTGCCCACACATGTTGATTGTGCCTTTTATGGACAAAAAATTTGATGAAACGGGGAATTTGTTAGAAGCGAATTTTGAGGGAAATGTGGATAAATTTCTTTCGGAGTATTTGTGGCAAACGGGTTTCACGCAGATTCCCGCAGATGAAAGCAGATAACGCAGATAAATTCCCCATTCTCCT
>JAYUZN010000945.1:0-4141 GCA_043751755.1 Bacteroidota bacterium
CATGGATACAGAAGTAAGGCGGCTTTGCAGTTCTTATCCCTTTAGAAATCATAAAATCCACAATGCCTCTCACCTCTATTCCTTGAATAGTCGCTTCCAACATGCGCTGCGTAAAAGGCTTGAAATCAGCTGTTTTGATTTTAGCCATTCTTATAAATGGACCAATAAAAAACATTTTCAATTCATCTTCATTCCACTCATAAATACTCTCCAATAGTTCCTCTTTCATTTCTGCAAGACTACTTTTTTCGTTTTCTGAAGGCGTATAAGTTGCCGCAATCCATTCGGTAAGCAATGGAAGGGTAGGTGTTTTTTTTACTTGAAATAGCTCATCAAGCTGCTCGTAAGTAAAGTATCCAAATGTACGCATATACTTGTGTGTTGTAGTTTGTGGGAAAAATAAAAGACAAAGATAGGGCTTTTTTCAGATAAATCGCTGTATGATTTCTTTGGATTTTTGGAGAATGGCAAAGATTTGGAAAATGTCGTCATCTGTAGCACTATACACATTGCTTTTGGCATATTCGTTTCCGTCTAAGACTAAAAAAAACCAACTTCTCCCTATCACATACGCACCCAAAATAGGATGTTTGTTTTCATTGAGAGACTGTGCAGCAACCATGGCAATAAGCAATTGCCCAATAGGTTCGCCGCTACTATCTGCCTCTTGCTTGTACTCATGTATGCAAAAATACGGCAATTCGGGCAAACGTCTGCCCTTAGCTATCATAAAATCGACTTTACCCCCGATTTCTTCATCATTATGAAATATAGAAAAACCTCGTTGTGTAAAAGGCTGAAAAATGTTGGTTCCGATTTCTGCCATTTCTATCAAAGGACCAATAAAGAACATTTTAAATTCATCTTCATTCCAAATGACCGCTTTTTGAAATAAATGGTCTTTTAATTTATTTATTACAAAAGAGAGGTTTTCATTTGGTAAAAAAGTAGCTGCAAGCCATTCTGTAAGAAGTGGGAGTGCGCTCACTTCTGTTATACCAAACATTTTTTCGACTACATCAAAGGTAAATGTGCTGAATCCGCGCATATATGAGTGTGTTAATGTGGATTGAAGGACAAAGATAGGGATTTTTCGGGGGAAAACAAAACCGCTCGCAAATTTTGAGGCTTGTGAGCGGTTGTTTATGGAAAAACGGTTTGCTTGTTTGCTGCCGCAAGCGGATGCTTCAAGCAGGGAAGCGGACGCTTCAAAAGGCTGGCACAAAGCGGACGATTGCGCCAGCTTGGGTAAATTAATATCTTGTAGCGGTAATGACAATATCTCGAAACTCTGCAGTATCATCGGCATCTGAATTGTTGTCCACAAAAAGGGTAAATTGGACAGTTCCTGTACAGGTGGCTACCCATACATAATTGGTGGCAATGACTTGCCATTGTCCTCGTGGTAGGTCATCGGCTGTACCGATTCGTTCTAAATCCGTTACGCTTGTGGTTGTACATCCTGTAATTTGGATTCCATAAAAGGGGTGGTCTCCGCCACTACTTCCTGCTGGCCACCTGAATTTTGAGGTATGCTGTATTGTGATAACATCTCCCGTTTTTACAGAAATAGCATTTGTAGCAGTTCCTACGGCTCTATATCCGACATTGTTGTTATTTAAAGAAACCGTATTTCGGTTTTGGGAATAGGCTATGTTCTGAGAAGTTACCACACGTCCCCAAGATTGAGCGGCATTATTGTTGGTGTTACGGGTATAAATATCTTGGTCAAAGAAAGAGCCAGAGATTTGCATAGCATAATTGTTTCCATTGTTGTTATGACGTGTATCTATCAAATGCCACCAAGAAGTTGCGCCTGTGGGAAAGTTTGCAGGTGCAGAAGTTTCAAAGAAGCCTGACTGCGCTCCTGCGTTTCCTTGCAAACCCGCGTTATCTCTGGTTTCCGTCCGTACACCTGAATTCCCATACCACAAACGCCCCGTAAGCTCTAATCCCATACCTGAACCTTGATTGTCATACATCTGAAGGCGGCGAGAACTTACGCCATTGATGGCATTTTGGATTAAGCTCATATTTCCTTCAGCACTTCCGCCATTGTGAAAAGATAAGCCCGCTACTTTACCTGTAACAGAGGTGTTTTCTGCCAAAGCAAGGGTAGCCCCTACCCCACAACATTCACCCATACCATCACGTGAAATCCATGCTGCGCCTATTACATTGAGTTTTGCGCCAGGGGTTGTAGTTCCAATTCCCACATTCCCAGCTTGCGTAATTGCGATTCTATTGATAGAATTTGTATAAAAATCCAAGCCAAATTGGTTGCCTGTTGCTGTTCTTTTAGAAGCAATCCCCTCTCCAGACGCATTTCCAAAGGCTAAGGCATTGGCAGAAATTGCCCCTGTATTTCCGTTATTATTATCAATGGTTGCGCCAGAACCTACAGTAAGTCCGCCGTCCATGCGCCCGTTGGCAGAAATCCAGAAATTGCTTGTTGTTTGTGCAGCGGCAAATTGGTTCTTGATATAGCCGTTATTGTTTTGGTTTAAGGTAAGAACTCCTGCACTTGAAAGTGTGCCATCACCACTTACCGTAGTAAAGGTTGGCACATTTGACGCATTTCCTAACAAAACCTGCCCTGCAGTGGGTGCAGATGTTACATTTACAGGAGAAGTTCCATTTCCATAGATTACTCCATTTGTGGTAAGCGTTGTTTGCCCTGTTCCGCCATTTGCTACAGGAACTGTGCCAAGTGAAATGACAGGCGTAGTCGTACCTGTGGCGACATTTATAGGAGAAGTGCCTGTTACAGAAGTTACTGTACCTGTGGTGGGAGTTGTCCAAGTAGGCGCAGCATTTCCAGCACTTGTAAGCACTTGTCCACTTGTGCCGTAATTTGTAACACCATTAAAGGCAACTGCACCCGTATTCGTGATTCTCATTCTTTCGGTCAAAGTAGCACTTCCATCAGGCGTAGTAGATAAAACAATAGCTGTTGGCAAATCTGCAGCCCCTGAAGAAGCTGCATCTCTCGTAACTCGTAACTGTGCTTGTGGCGTAAGTGCGTTGTTATCGCCAAAATTGAGGTTTGTCAAAACCGTAGCAGCCGCAGCGTTGCTTGCCGTTTGACGCATAGAAACGGTGGCTGGAGGCGTGCCTGTTGTTGAGGTATTTCTGACTTCTAAGTCTGTGCCGAGTGCAGAAGTTGGGGCAGATTCGGAGGAGATGACGGTGCGACCTTGCAAGAAAGCTGCCCAAGTGCTGGCATTTGTGCTAACAGGTGCTGCAGTAGTTCCCGTTACCCCATAAATGCCATAGCTTGAGCCGCCGCCTGTTCTATATCCCATATACCCTGAGACTATGTTGGTAGAAGAAAGGACGCTTCCCATGCCATACATACCATTTGCAGCACTTGTATTCGTTACTAACATGCCATTGTAAGCCGAGCTTGCGGAAGTTACATTTATTCCAAGTCCAGAACCCGCGACAAGGGTCATATTGATTCCATTGCCAATCGTAGCATTGGTAAGCATAGACATCAAATAGCCTGCTGTGGGAGTTGCCGTTCCGATTCCTACGCTCCCTGTACTTCCCGAAACAAAGACATTAGCCGCACCCGATTTTCTTACTTCAAAATTACCTGCGCCTGTCATGTCATATACCATTCCAAAAGCCCCTTGCGTAACGGTAGTATTTTGAATCAAAGTTCCCCCTAATCCTACATTGTCTCCATTCAAAGATAAGCCATTGTTTACATTTATATCAATGTCGGGATAAGTTACTGCAAGTCCGTCATTTTCTACATCTGTACCAATCGCTGCACTTACACTTACCCAAGTAGGAGCAGCCGCACCACTGGATATCAACACCTGTCCGATTGTCCCTGCTGGGGTAAAGGCGTAAGCTGTGCCTGTGCCATACGAAACACCGCCATTTGTGGGCGTTGCTGTGCCATTTGTTCCGCCATTTGCTATAGGTAAAACGCCTGTAACCCCGCCACTTCCACTTGTTGCAAGGTCAATGGCAGGAATATCAGCACTTACTAAGGCGCGGAAGGAAGGGGTATTGGGTGCGCCCGTAGTAGGTCCTGCAAAAATCGTATTTGCATTTTGGTTTATCAAAGTGCCTGTCAATGTGCCTGTTGTGGTAACAGGTGAGCCAGAAACGGTAAAAATAGAAGGCA
>JAYUZN010000946.1:0-4769 GCA_043751755.1 Bacteroidota bacterium
GATTGTAGGCAGTAGCGATTCTATCATTATTTCAGGTTTCGTAGGAGATTATATAGCTCCTTATCCTAATCGAAGTTTCGTAGGAGTTGCAAACCAAGTAGGTGATATTCAGTATTTTAAGATTTTGGATACTACAAACAAAGATTATTGGATATACCCAGCGTCTATTACAAAAAATATAAGTGGAGAAGGATATTTTACAAGTGGTGTTTTTGTAGATAGTGCAAATATTAGAGGCTTCCTTTGGAAAATAGATAAAAATCTCCATAAAATTTTTACACACGAATATTACCCTACAGATATTAGGAATGACTTAATCGTTGAAAACCATGTACAATACAATAAAGATACTATTGCCATTATCTGTTCTTTATGGAAAAATGATAATCAAGGCAATTTCTATGATTCCGATTTCCTACTTATCCTTGCAGATTCAGCAGGAAATGAGTATAATCGTTTTCAATATGGCGAAGCGAATTATGATAATAGAGCCTACTGCATACAAAAATGTGATAAGGGGCTACTCTTCTCCGGGTTTAAAATACAAAGATTTTATGATAATGACGGGATTTGGAAACTTGCCTTTCATCCTGATGTGCTATTATGTGATATACAAGGTAATATTCTCAAATCCTATAACACGCCTTCGCTAGATTATAGAAGCAGTTTATGGGCGATTCCTACCCAAGATAATAGCTATGTTTTTTGTGGCGGGAAATATTATAATGTGCATGACCCCTTAGGTACGCCGAATCAATCCCAAGTATATGCACGAGGGTATATTGAAAAATTAGATGCAAATTTTGTCAAACAATGGGGTTTAGTTTTAGGAAAAGATTCGGGTTTTACTTGCTTCAATAAGATTATAGAGACAAAAAAGGGCAATTATATTGCTGTAGGAAATGAGATTGTTCTTTATAGACATCCTTTTTCTCCCGATTCGGTTCAGATAGATAGTGCAAAAGTAGAGGGCTGGGCAGTAAAAATATCTCCATCAGGCAATGTTATTTGGAATAGACATTATCTTACGCTCACTTGTAAGGGAGACCATATTTTTAGTGATGTATTGGAACAAGAAGAGGGCAGTCTTGTGATGTGTGGTGTGGCGTATGATGAAACCCCTGGTACCCCTGCTACAAATGCATGGCTGGTTCGCACCGACTCCTTCGGCTGCCTTGTCCCCGGCTGTCAAACGGTAGGCATAGCTCCCTCCCCCCACATAGCCGACCATATAAAAATCTATCCAAATCCTGCACAGAGCGAGCTATATCTCTATTTTCATACCGATAAGCAGCCCACAGGCACAAGTTTTCGTATATCGGATATGCAAGGGCAAGAAATGATAGCCGAAACGCCGCTTCTCAACAGCACTACGCATATCTTGCGGGTAGGGGATTGGGCAAAAGGCTTGTATTTTGTAGAGATAAGGGACAAAGAGGGGAATGTTTACACCGAAAAATTTGTAAAAGAATGAAAACGATTGTCTTTTTATGGTTTGCCTTCGGGCAAAGTGTCGTGCAGGCAGGGCTTGCAAGGACTACGCTCAATGCCTACACACAAGGCGGGAAGTCCTTGCAAACAGGTACACCATTAGCCTATACACCTCTTAAAATAACTGTTTCGATAGTAAACCAATATGAGTGTCCCACCTCCATTTCTTTTGGCTTAAATGATAATGGCTTCTCTATAGGGGAAGAAACGTCATTAAAACAAGGGATGCATAATTCTCTCAATGTCTATAATAGTCTTTATTACAATTATAGTCAGTTGATAGATGGCGGGAATACGAATGTTTTACTTCAAAATATTGCTATAAATTGGTCGAGTGATGCGTGGCAACTTAGAAATGAGTTGTTAGCACATTCGCCCTATCTTTCAGAAGAAGCAATTAGAAAAACTGCCGAAGATGGCATTCTTCCAGATGCTATGCTTATGGAAATTTGTTTAGCCAATCCTGACGTATTTAGGAATGAGCGATTGATAGATTTTTTGGCAGCCGAAATTCCTAACCCGCTTCCAGCTTATGATATAGAGATTCTCAAAACGGCTTGGGCAAACAGCAATCCGCGTTCTGTCTTAGAAAACGCCTTGGCTACACAACAATCAACATTGACTCAACATTTCAATCGCTTGGCTTCTACTTGGTTGCAAGACTCTTTACAAAATCATACAGATAGCTTAATCGTCTATTTGGCTTTAATGCCCAATATATCTTCTCGTTATATATTGGCAGATATATATTACGAAAAGGGGGAAAATTCCCTTGCATGGCAAACATTACAAAATATTACAACACAATTTAGGCTTACTGATGCCCAAGTAGCAGAACATGTGCAAGTAGAAAACTTCTTATCCCTTAAAATAGCTGTTCGTAATGACTACAGAAACCTAAGCCAATTAACAGAGGAGGAGAAAACAAGTCTTATCTCTATAAGAGACGCTTCAGATAAGGGGGCAGGCATAAAGGCAAACAATACACTTTGTTTTCATTATAGTATCTGCAAAGATTATTCGGCTATTCTCCCCGAAATCACAGCACAGCAACGAAAAACAAATTCAAGTATTGTAATGGATGATGCCTTGCTAAACGCCTACCCTAACCCTGCGGCAGAATGGATTACTTTTGAGTATCATAGAAATGACATTTCTCCTGCCACCATTGAAGTAACAGATATAACGGGGCGGTTAATTCAACATTTTCCTATTTCTAATGTGCAAGGGGCTATTCTTTGGGACATAAGGGAAATAAGCAATGGCATATATTTGTACAAACTCATTAGAGAGGGACATCCTTCTCCTGTTGGTAAAATAGTGGTTCAACACTAATTCTTTTACGTCCCTGCATACAAGATTATTTGTATGCAGGGATAAATTTTATACATAACGATGAAAACGATATTAATATATATATATTTTTCTTGCGTATATCTTTCTGTTTTTGGACAGAATTACTGGAATAACAAATACTACTTTGACCGCCCAGCGGCAAATTCACAAGGCATTATTTATGATGTAATAACAAATAAATATCTTGTGTCTGGTGCTATGATAGACACAAATGGTTATACTGCGTCATATATGCAATCACTTTCTGAAGATGGACTACAAAATCAAATAAGTATATTAAGCGGTAGCGACTCTATCGTGTACGTCTTTGACCCAAGCGATTTAATATATAATAACGGATATTATTATGTTACGGGTGCTGTCTATTATAACTCAGTACCAAATAGTTCTCGAAAAGGCTTGTTAGTTAAATACAATGCCAATTTGGATACCTTATTTACAAGAACTTATGTAGGCACAGGCAGCTATTCCGATTTTATTCCCCGATTTCAGCAAGTAGATAATGATAGCATATTTATTGTTGGGGGAATGGCAATGAACATTAATCACACACTCATAGACATAAATGGGTTGCTAATCATTGCAGATAGTAATGGAAACGAACTGAAACGAATAAGTTATGGAGGGGCTGTGTATATGGAGGAAATATTAGACATTCAAAAGTCAGGAAATGATTGGGTCTGTGCCGCAAAAAAAGACCACTATTTAGGCAAAGATTCTGCCAATAATGATATATATGATTATCGAGGAATGGTTTTGATATATAACAAAAAGGGAGATTTACTTAAATCCTACACAACGCCAGAACAAGATAGGTGGGCAAATTCAGTTGTAGCGACAAAAGATGGAGGATATGCTTTTTGTGGTACAAAAGAAATAGGCATACTTTCAAATAATTTGGGGCAAAAGGTTTTTCTACATAAAGGCTATCTTGAGAAAATAAGTGCGAATATGCACCGAGTTTGGACAATTACCCTTAGCAAAATAGATACCACACTTAATACACAACTTCTCAAAATCATAGAAAACATAGATGGAACACTTGTAGCAGCAGGGGCAGATGTTGATGAATATAGTAATAGACACGTAAGCGGTTGGATAGTAAAACTATCGGCTAATGGGCAAGTGCTATGGCAACGCCATCATAAAGCGATACAAACGCCCTTCGAAGACCATATTTTCAATGATATGTGCAAAGCTCCTGACGGGGGCTATGCCTTGGCAGGAGTTGCTTGGGATTTATCTGGGCAAGAACCCGTAGGCACTAATGCTTGGGTCTGCAAAACCGACTCCTTTGGCTGCCTTGTCCCGGGCTGCCAAACAGTAGGCATAGCTCCCTCTGCCGATATAGCCGACCATATAAAACTCTATCCAAATCCTGCACAGAGCGAGCTATATCTCTATTTTCATACAGAAAAGCAGCCTACAGGCACAAGTTTTCGTATATGGGATATGCAAGGGCAAGAAATGGTAGCCAACACGCCCCTTCTCAATAGCACTACGCATATCTTGCGTGTGCAGGATTGGGCAAAAGGCTTGTATTTTGTGGAAGTCAGGGACAAAGAGGGGAATGTTTACACCGAAAAATTTGTCAAAGAATGAAAATGATTGTCTTTTTACTGTTTGCCCTCGGGCAAAGTGGCGCACAGGCAGGGCTTGCAAGGACTACGCTCAATGCCTACACACAAGGCGGGAAGTCCTTGCAAACGGGGGGGAAGGGCTGCTTTCGCTTTTTTATTGCGCAAAAATCATGAAAACATATATTTTTCTGCTTATATTAAGTGTAGGATTCTCTGCTTTGGGGCAGCCTACTACTTTCAATCAAAAATACGACTTTGGTTATCCTGCGGCTATCATTCAAGGGATTGTAGGCAGTAGCGATTCTATCATTATTTCAGGTTTCGTAGGAGATTATATAGCTC
>JAYUZN010000947.1:0-6651 GCA_043751755.1 Bacteroidota bacterium
TTCTTTTGCCGAATTCCTGCAAGTGGATACGCCTCCTGAGAAGCGCAAAAATGAAGGGCTTTTTAAGGTGTTTAAAGAAAATTTCCCCATCAAAGATGCCAGGGAAAATTTCGTGCTGGAGTTTGAGGACTACACTATCGACCCTCCAAAATATACGATAGAAGAATGTAAAGACCGGGGCTTGTCCTACACTGTCAATCTCAAAGCGAAACTCTTTTTGTATTGCACAGACCCCGAAAACGAAGATTTCGAATCTACGCGACAAGAGGTGTTTTTGGGAATGATTCCCTACATGACCCCGTATGGCACATTTATTATAAATGGAGCCGAAAGGGTGGTTGTGAGTCAATTACACCGTTCGCCAGGCGTATTCTTCGGAATGTCTTTTCATGCAAATGGGACAAAACTGTATTCTGCACGTATTATTCCTTTCAAGGGGTCTTGGATTGAGTTTTCTACGGACGTGAACAACATAATGTACGCCTACATTGACCGTAAGAAAAAATTTCCTGTTACCACTTTGTTACGGGCGATAGGCTACGGCACAGACAAGGATATTTTGGAAATATTTGGTTTGGCAGAAGAAGTCAAAGTAAATAAACAAAATGCAAAACGCATGACTGACCGCAAACTTGCGGCACGTATCCTCAAAACATGGCAGGAAGACTTTGTGGACGAAGATACAGGAGAAGTCGTTTCTATTACCAGAAATGAAGTAATATTTGACCGCGACCATATCCTTGACAAAGACGATATAGAGATATTGTTAGATTCGGGCGTTGCCTCGATAATGCTTGTGTCCGAAGGCTCAAGTGCCGACGAGTATGCCATCATTTACAATACCCTCACAAAAGATAACTCTAACTCGCAAATGGAGGCGGTAGAACTCATCTACCGACAACTCCGTAATGCAGAGCCGCCCGATGAAGAAACGGCAAGAAGCGTCATTGAAAAACTCTTTTTCAGTGATAAACGCTACGATTTAGGGGCGGTAGGGCGTTATCGTATGAATAAAAAACTACACGAAAACTTTGATGAAACCAGCCTTGTATTAACCAAAAAGGATATTATCCGCATCTTGGAATATTTGGTGGGTTTGCAAAACAGCAAAGCTTTTGTTGATGATATTGACCACTTGAGCAACAGACGGGTAAGAACCGTAGGCGAACAACTTTTTGCGCAATTCAGCGTAGGTTTGGCACGTATGTCCCGTACCATTCGGGAACGTATGAATATACGTGATAATGAGGTGTTTAAGCCGCAAGACCTTATCAACGCACGTACTTTGTCAAGTGTTATTAACTCCTTTTTTGGTACAAACCAATTAAGTCAGTTCTTAGACCAAACAAATCCGCTTTCCGAACTTACGCACAAAAGACGTGTGTCAGCACTCGGACCGGGCGGACTTTCTCGTGAGCGTGCAGGTTTTGAGGTAAGGGACGTACATTATACGCACTATGGGCGTTTGTGTCCGATTGAAACGCCTGAAGGTCCGAATATCGGCTTGATTTCGTCTTTGTGTACCTACGCCAAAATCAATGATATGGGCTTCATCGAAACCCCGTATCGCCGAGTTGAAGAAGGCGTAGTAGCAAAAGTAGCCACGTATTTGAGTGCAGAAGAAGAAGACGGCTTGCTCATTGCGCAATCTAATTCGCCTTTGACTGCCGAAGGTACTTTTGTACAAGAAAAAATAAAAGCCCGTTCTGAAGGCGATTTCCCGATAGAAGATGTGAAAAACATCACTTATATGGACATTGCCCCCAATCAAATCGTGTCGGTTGCGGCATCACTTATTCCTTTCTTGGAAAATGATGACGCGAATCGTGCCTTGATGGGTTCTAACATGCAGCGTCAAGCAGTGCCTTTGCTCGTGCCTGAAGCGCCGATTGTAGGCACAGGCATTGAGGACAGGGTAGCTATGGATTCGCGTGCATTGTTACTTGCAGAAAGTGCAGGCGTTGTGGAATATGTAGATGGCTCCAAAATAACGATTCGTTATGACAGGTCGCCTGAGCAATATTTGGTCTCTTTTGATTCAAATGTCGTAACCTACAAAATCCCAAAATTCCGCCGTACCAATCAAGATACCTCTATCAATTTGCGTCCTTTTGTGCGCAAAGGCGATACTGTGGAAAAAGGAACAGTGCTTTGTGATGGCTATTGTACGGAAAAAGGCGAGTTAGCATTGGGAAAAAACCTCCTTGTGGCATTCATGCCTTGGCAGGGGTATAACTTTGAAGATGCGATTGTTATTTCTGAAAGAATTGTAGCTGAAGACGTATTTACTTCTATTCACATCGAGGAGTTTGACATGCAGGTGCGTGATACAAAGCGTGGAGAAGAAGAACTCACAAGGGACATTCCAAACGTAAGCGAAGATGCGATAAAGCATTTGGACGAAAATGGAATGATTCGGATTGGGGCAGATGTACGTCCAGGCGATATTTTGATTGGAAAAACCACTCCTAAAGGCGAAACAGACCCTACTCCAGAGGAAAAACTGTTGCGGGCTATCTTTGGCGACAAAGCAGGTGATGTAAAAGATGCGTCTATGCGGGTACCACCGTCCACAAAGGGCGTGATAATCGATAAGATGCTGTTTACAAAAGAAAGAAAAGAGGCAAAAGGCAGGGCAAAGGACAAGAAAGTTGTGGAGGAGTTGGCAGAAAAACGCGACAAGGATTTGGAAGAATTGAAGCAATTGATGACTACAAAAATTGTTACGATTTTGGAAGGAGAAAAATGCAATGGGGTTAAAAACAAGCACAATGAAGATGTGATTAAATCAGGCACCAAATTCAAGGCAAATGATTTAAAGGCACTTAGTTTCTTGGACGTAATTCCGGGCGAATGGACAGATAATCCTGTAAAAAACCATCAAATTGAGCGTTTGTTCATCAATTATAAACGGGGCAGTAGCCAAATTGTAGGGAAATTCAATCGCGAAGACTATCAGTTGAGAGTAGGAGACGAGTTGCCCGCAGGGATTTTGAAGCTTGCAAGAGTCTATGTTGCCAAAAAACGTAAACTCAAAGTAGGGGACAAAATGGCGGGAAGGCATGGAAATAAGGGAGTTGTGGCGAAAATCGTTCCGAGAGAGGATATGCCTTTCTTAGATGACGGCACCCCTGTTGATATTGTCCTCAATCCGCTTGGCGTACCTTCACGTATGAATTTGGGGCAGGTATATGAAAGTATCTTGGCCTTGGCAGGGAGAAAATTAGGCTTAAAATTCTCTACCCCTATCTTTGACGGCGCAACGGTAGATGACGTAAATGGGTATTTGGAAAAAGCAGGGCTTCCTGAATATGGCTTTACCTATTTGAACAACGGACTTACAGGCACTAAGTTTGAAACCAAAACAACGGTAGGAATTATCTACATGTTGAAATTGGGTCACTTAGTAGATGATAAAATGCACGCCCGTTCTATCGGACCTTATTCTCTCATCACACAGCAACCTTTGGGCGGTAAAGCGCAGTTTGGGGGGCAACGTTTTGGAGAGATGGAGGTGTGGGCATTAGAGGCTTTCGGGGCATCTCACATTTTGCGAGAAATGCTTACCGTCAAATCTGATGACGTTATAGGACGTGCAAAAGTATATGAAGCCATCGTAAAAGGAGATGTTCTCCCTACGCCGGGTGTGCCTGAGTCTTTCAATGTATTGATTCATGAATTGCGCGGCTTGGCATTGGAACTTACGTTGGATTAATCTTGATTTTCACGCAGATTTCCGCAGATGAGAGCAGATAACGCAGATAAGAAAAAATACATAATGCTTCTGTTATTACAGTTAGTTTATTGGTATAGTTAGTTTATCTGCGACATCTGCTTACATCTGCGTCAATCTGCGAGACAAAAATAACATGGCATACAGCAACTTCTCCTTAGACAAATTAGAACAACTATTTGGCATAAAAAACCAAATTGGTCGCTTGTTTGCTGTTTTGCCACCGCTTGAACTCAGTGATTGGCTCAAAACTACCTATCAAAACTCCCACGATTTGCCCACAAGAACCGAAAAAGCAAAGTCCGAGACGATTGTTTTTCCTTTTTTGGTAGAATTAAGAAATCGAAATAATAAATATTTTACGATTTATTCTGGCGATAACTTAATCGGCGATGAAACGCAAGGCTTAAACGGGGAATGTGATTTTATTTTAGCAAAAGAGGTACATTCTTTCTCATTGAACTATCCTATCATTCAAGTAGTGGAAGCTAAAAACCATGATATTGACTTAGGAATCCCACAATGTGCTGCGCAAATGATGGGAGCAAGGCTATTCAATGAGCGCAAAAAAGTAACCGTTTCCCAAATTTATGGCTGCGTTACCACAGGAGATGAATGGCGGTTTTTAGTATTGAAAGATAAGGAATTAACCATAGATGATAGGATATATTATTTTATCGAAATGGGGGAAATATTAGCCGTTTTTCAAGAAATAATAGATTTTTACAAAAAAGAGTTAGCATAAATAACGCAAGCTTTCATAGATAACACAGATAAGAAAAAATAGAGGATATAATATGATTAGTTTAATCTGTGTCAATCTCCACCTTATCGGCAGCTAATATAAAAAATAATTAAATAACAACAATAACTTATTGAGATGTCAGCAATTCTTGGAATATTAAATAAACACGCTATAGCAATTGCTGCTGATAGTGCAGTAACTATAAGTGGTGCCAATGGCAGAAAGATATTTAATAGCGCAAATAAGGTATTTGCATTGTCAAAGTTTCACCCAGTAGGAGTAATGTTATACAATTCTGCTTCGTTTATGGGCTGCCCATGGGAAGTAATAATTAAAGTTTATAGAAAAGAGTTGGGGCAAACCAATTTTAGCACATTAAAAGAATATCAAGAAGATTTTATTCGTTTTCTTAGGGATAAAAATTTTTATTCTGATGAAAATAGTAAAAATAAGTATCTAAATTCATTTGCCCAAGTATTACTTAATAGCCTAATAAATGAATCCCTAAAAGGGAATGAAGGGCTAACAAAAAACCCTAATGAGGAGGAGAAATTGCAAATATTAAACTTGATAGAATCTAAAGCCGATGAGTACATCGAACAATTTTCAATATCAGATAATTGCTGCGAAGATTTCTTAAACTATACTTATGAGGATTTTTTACAATCCCATGACATAATTATTCAAGGCTTACTAGCCCAAATACTTGAGAGTTATTCGGTTACTGATGATATGAAAGACAAATTGAAAAAAATAACCTACCTATATTTAAAAAGGAAAGAAATCTTTACGAGTTTTACAGGATTGGTTTTTGTTGGATTTGGAGAAAATGAAATTTACCCCTCTCTTATACCCATAAATGTCTCTTTTGCTGTTGGAGATAGGTTAAGGTTCTATCTTGATGAAAATAATCTAACACAAATAACCAATGAAAATAGTTCTACGATTTGCCCTTTTGCTCAAACAGATGTTATTAATACCATATTGTCGGGGATTGACCCAATATTAGACCAAATATATGTACAAAATTTTGCAACATATTTTCAGAAATATAATCAAATTATATTAACCGCAATGGGTGACCAAAATCCAGAACTTTCTGCTCAAATTAGGGGTATAGATATTCAAGAGCTTATTAATGACTACATCGCAAAAAATATGGAAGCTAAAAGGGCAAATTATATAACGCCTTTAATGGATGCTGTCAGTAATCTATCTAAGGAAGACCTTGCTGAAATGGCTGAAAGTTTAATTTATTTGACTTATTTAAAAAGAAGAATTACCTTTGCTGAGGAAAGCGTGGGCGGTCCCGTTGATGTAGCTATAATATCAAAAGGAGATGGTTTTATTTGGATAAAAAGAAAACACTATTTTAATCCCAATCTAAACCAAACATTTTTTCAGAACTATCTAATTTCTTAACTAAATCTATTTATGCAAGCTATCTTTTTTAACACATCAAATGATACTAAAGTGTCAAGTAATATACTATCCAATGTTCAGTCAAAAACTAAAGGCGAAATTAATGAGGGTATGACACCAAATGAGATAGCAAATATTATCTCAGACCATTTGATTAACGTGGTAAAAAAACAATTTCTATTTGCTAAAGAGTCTTATTTGAATTCTATTAAAAATTCAACTAATATTTAAACAAAAAACCCCTATAACATAAACACTGCCGACAATGTTGTTCTAAATACTGCACGAAACCCTCGATGCAAACGGCATCCCGGGCAGCATCAGGCGTTAAGCACAAAAATAAATTATGTATTTATCTTTTTAATAACAATAACATGTATTTACTTTTCATTTCTTATAATTCAGGTTTAATGCACAATGCAACTTATGAAACGTTGGAAGAAGTGTATGAAAGCATTGAGCAACTTGTCGCAGAAGGAAATGTATCAGATAGGCTTTTATCTATTGAGGATTTACAAAATCAGCTAACTGAAAATGATGATTTTAGGCTAATGTTTTCTAATCAAACGTGGTTTCATTTACAAATGCAACCCGTTTTTGCAATGCCATAAAAATATGATATACTCAAACAAAGCATAAACTCAACTACAAACTTTCGATTCTCAATTTTCGTAAAAATATGACTCCAGCAACAAAGCATCACAAGATTACCAGCGATTTCAGACGCATCATTGTCAGTTTGGCTTCTCCC
>JAYUZN010000948.1:0-4647 GCA_043751755.1 Bacteroidota bacterium
TTATCAATATTGATGATTTAAAAAATTGATTATCAAGCTATTGAAATAAAATTCTGTGTTTCAAATATAGAGAAGTGTAAACTGCTTATGAAACATGCCGAAAATAGAATCTATCCCCCCAATTTTTCCCATTGTTCGTGCAAGCACGAAAAGTAAGGAACACGAAAAGAATAAAATCATCATTTACCCCTAAGGCACGAAGGAAACTAAGAAAGAAAAAGTGTGGCTTAGATGTCTTCTTTTACCATATAGCTTCGTGTTTCTTCGTGCCTTAGTGGTGAGAAAAATAGCAAGTTATTTAATTCTTTTCCTAAGAGGGGTCAGGGGCATGTTTTTTTCTATAAATATCGCGTCCCTACGGGACTATAAAATCATCAACTTATTTACATTTCATTCCTAAGGCAAAAAACGCATTATTCTATCCCAACAACCGCCCTACATCCTCCATTGCCTCCTTTTCCAATGCCAATTCCAGCACCTCCATCATATTTGCTACATAATGAAATGTCAAGCCCGCAATCGTATTTTCTTTGATTTCGCGCACATCTTTTGCATTTTCTTTAGATAAAATCAGCGTTTTGATGCCGATACGCGCCGCTGCAAGCACTTTTTCCTTAATGCCGCCCACAGGAAGCACCTTTCCCCGTAAAGTAATTTCCCCACTCATCGCAATATGCCCCTTCACTTTTCGGCGCGTAAAAAGAGAAGCCAAAGTCGTGAGCATCGTGATGCCCGCCGAAGGACCATCTTTTGGAATCGCCCCTGCGGGAACATGCAAATGCACGTCCCAATTGTCAAAAACCTCGTAAGGAATCGCCAAAGAAGCTGCGTGCGCTTTGAGAAAAGTATAAGCCAAAGTAGCCGATTCCTTCATAACATCTCCCAACTGTCCCGTCAAAGAGAGCCGCCCCTTGCCCCGATTTAGCGTAGATTCTATAAACAAAATATCCCCTCCAACAGGTGTCCACGCCAAGCCGATACAAACCCCATACGTATCTATAAGCTGATAATTTTCGTTTTCAAAACGGGCAACTCCCAGCAATTCCTCGATGTTTTTATCCGTAACTTTGACCGTAGCAGGCTCCTCACTCATCACAATTCGCTTGGCAGCAGCCCGACACAAAGACGCAATTTGCTGTGTTAATTTCCGTACTCCCGACTCCCTTGTGTAGCCTTCAATTAGTTTTTGAAGGGCTTTGTCTGATATTTTGAGGTCGGCTTTTTTCAACCCATGTTCTTCAAAAGCCGTAGGAATGAGGTGTTTTTTGGCTATCGCCATTTTTTCCTCCAAAGAATAGCCATTTATTTCGATAATTTCTAACCTATCTCTCAACGCAGGGTGAACCGTAGAAAGGGAGTTTGCCGTAGCAATAAACATAACCCTCGACAAGTCATATTCCACCTCCAAATAATGGTCTTGAAAAGCGTTATTTTGTTCAGGGTCAAGCACTTCTAACAAAGCAGAAGAAGGGTCTCCGCGATGGTCATTGCCTACTTTGTCTATCTCATCTAAGACAAAAACAGGGTTTCCTGTCTTTGATTTTCTCATTCCTTGAATGATTTTGCCCGGCATTGCACTTATATATGTGCGCCGATGCCCGCGAATTTCCGCCTCATCTCTCACGCCTCCCAAAGAAATCCGAATACAATCCCTGCCCAAAGATTTGGCTATAGACTTCGCCAAAGAGGTTTTTCCTACGCCGGGAGGGCCATAAAAGCATAAAATTGGGGCTTTTTTGTCATTTTTCAATTTCAGCACTGCCAAATATTCCAAAATCCGTTCTTTTGGTTTTTCCAACCCTGTATGGTCATTATCGAGAATTTTTTGGGTTTTTGTAAAATTAAAAATATCTTCACTATATTGTTGCCAAGGCAAATCTAAGAGCCATTCCAAATAATTGATGCTCTGCGCATAATCGGGCATATGTGAAGTGAGGCGCGTGAGTTTGTGCATTTCCTTGTCAAACATCTGTTGCGTAGCCTCCGACCATTTTTTAGCCTTTGCCCTCGTCCGCATCTCCTCCAATTCCGAAGATTGAACCGCTTCTCCCAACTCCTCTTGTATGGTGCGAATTTGCTGCCGCAGCATAAATTCCCGTTGCTGCTTGTCCATATCTCCCTTCACTTTTGACTGAATTTCCACGCTCAATTCCAACACATCTAATTCGCCGTCAAGGTGTTTGAGGATAATTTCACTTTTTTGGGTCAAATCATTGATTTCCAAAAGTGCCTGTTTTTCAGGAACTTCGAGGTTGAGATTCGAGGCGATAAAATGCGCCAAAAGCCCCAAATGGTCTATGTTTTCTAAGGCTATTTTTGCCTCTTGTGGGATATTGGGCGAAAGGTCTATTATCCGAAATGCGCCTTTTCGCAGGTTGCGACTTAGGGCTTTTACCTCTTTTTCGGGGGGAAAAACCTCCTCCACTTTCTTGATTTTTGCCTTTAAATACGCTCCTGTTTCGTCATATTCGCTCACTTCAAAGCGGCTACGTCCTTGAATCACAACGGTTACGCTGCCATCAGGCATTTTAAAGAGTTTCAAAATGCGTGCGACCGTTCCCATATCAAACAAATCTTCAGGACTTGGGTCTTCCGTTTCGGGATTTCGCTGCGCCATCACGCCGATGCGTTTATGCTTGGTGCGATTAGCCTCTTTGACCACTCTTATAGACTTTTCGCGCCCTACCGTTATCGGAATCACAACGCCTGGAAACAAAACGGTGTTTTTGATAGGCAAAATGCCGATAAAACCCGTATCTGCCTCATCTTCGCGAATTTCCCTTTCCTCCTCACGAATCATCAAAGGTATCTCCATGTCAAAGTCGTCCTCCTCGTCTTCGGGAGAGAAAAGTGCCAAAATGTCGTTCATATCGTCAAAAAATTTGTAAATATTGTTCAAAGGCGTTTTTCGTTTAAATCGTCAGCAATTTGGTGTATGAGCAAAAACCTTGCAAAGGTAAGTTAGTTTTCGCAGAAAGACTAAAAAAGATAGGGGGAAGGGGATTTTTTTTGCGCAGGAGTTGAGCGGTTTGATAAACCGCTTTTTGGAGCAATTTGAAAAATCATACAACTTTAGCTATCTTTGCCTTTACATTAGAACTTGGTAAACTCATTTACGTTTAATAGGGTGGCGCACCTTTGAAAGGCGCACCACCCTGCAAACGATTGTCATGAAAAAAAAACAAATAACAGCTTATTTTTCTTTGCTATTTTTGCTACTTGTATGGCTCTTTTGTGGCTTTTTTGAAAGCAGTGAATTTGCTGGAGAATGGCATTTTTTTGTTAAATATAAGCCTACTTTTAAGCTCATTTTTTATTCACCTGTAGGAGAATCTGATATGAAATTAGCAGATTTGACTCCTGAACAAAGGATAGAAGAACGCTATTTTGAGGAATATGTAAAAGGCAGGCAGAAATGGTAAACAATTATTTTTAGGCTATGTTTTGCATAGTTTATTTACTGCCATTTAGAAAATGGCAGCTACGTACTCAAAAAATATGAATCTTCTCACACAACTTCGTTCCACAAATCGCCTCAATATGTTGGCGGTTTTGAGCCTGATGACGCTCTATTGTTTTGCCCTCATTGCCTATCGCGTAGAAGTGAGCAATAAGGTAACTTTCGTTTTTTTGATATGGAATTTGTTTTTGGCATACATTCCTTACGGCATTAGTACAGCCCTTTTTTTATGGGAAAAAAAGATACAATCCTCTCTTATTTTAGGGATAATCATCTGTATATGGCTTGTTTTTTATCCTAATGCGCCCTATATTTTGACGGATTTGTTTCATTTCAAAGTACGCACAGGGATTCCCATTTGGTACGATTTGGTGCTGATTTTAAGCGTTGCTTTCAATGGTTTGGTGCTGGGATTGCTGTCTTTGTTAGACATTCATTTGATTATTGCCCGCAGATATTCCGCCTTTTTGGGCTGGAGTTTTGTAGTCATTAGCTCCCTTTTGTGTGGGTTTGGCATTTATTTGGGCAGGTATTTGAGGTGGAATAGCTGGGATATTGTAAGTCAGCCTACGGGTTTGCTCAAAGATTTGTTGGATAGAATCGCAGAGCCTTCTGCACATAGCCGCACGTATGGGGTTACGATTTTGTTTTGTGGGTTTATTTTGTTGGCGTATTTGTTTGTGTATGTGTTGGGGGGCGAAAATCAAAGATAAAAAAATTTTGATGCCAATTATCACAAAGCCGCCTTTTGTATTCAAAAAAGCATTGATACTGTCATACACAGATTCCGCTTCTCTGCCCTTTTCATTGGGCAAAGAGGCTTTGAACTCCACAATTTCTGTTTCAAAGGTTTGGTAAGTGTTGTTGTTTATACAATCCGCTAACTGCTCTAATATGTGTTTGATATGTGTATTCATAGTGCAAAGATAAGATTAACCTAAATTAATTTAAGTTTTATCTGAATGTCTTTAATAAGTGGCTCAAAGGCGACTAAGGCTTCTTTTTGTTTTTCTATTGTTAAGTTCTTTATGTATTTCATAAAATCCTTCTTATAATCCTCTCCTATTTTGTAAAAGACAAATAAAGCTAAGGAATGAAAATTGAATAAAGTAACAATTTTATAGTCCCGTAGGGACGGCGATATTTATAGAAAAAACAGGCCAACCCCTCCGTCTTTTTTTTAGCGT
>JAYUZN010000949.1:0-8270 GCA_043751755.1 Bacteroidota bacterium
GTATTTAAGCGTAGTTCTTTTTCCGTTTTTTGGGCGTATTTGGCTTTGGCAACGTTTCTGCCTACAAAATTCAGCCCGTAGCCGTTTACTTTTTCGTCTGAAGGCAAGGCTAAAATGGTCTTGACCAGGATTTTAACAAGATTACCGCGATTTTGACCACGATTTTCAGGATTTTCAGGATTAACAAGATTTTGACCTTGATTTTCAAGATTGTCAAGATTATCAAGGTTGTTGTTTCGGATATAGTCTTGCAGTTCACGAAGGCTCTTGAATTGAGGCAAATCGGACGTTTCTATTATATTGAAACCTGCATTTATAAATTGTTCTTTTGTATTCATATTCATATGATAAGTACGAGTGAGAAATAATCTAAATATATATTTTTGATATATCTTATTGATTATGATAGATTTATATTAACTATTAACTTTTAACTTTCAACTTTCAACTCTCAACTTTCAACTCTCAACTTTCAACTTTTAACTCTCAACTTTCAACTTTCAACTCTCAACTTTCAACTTTTAACTCTCAACTTTCAACTTTTAACTCTCAACTTTCAACTTTCAACTACTTAACTTGTAATAATTGAAGTACTTGTTAAAGTTGCGGTTTATATTTTTTGTTGAATAATCGTTTGTATTGCAAACTATTAGAGCCAAAGTTAATAAGCAAGCCTGTTTCTAAATTATAGGCTTCTAAATAGTTTTTTCCTTGTGCCAAATGCACGTCTTCCAAATTGATAACGGCTTTAATTTCAAGCGCAATTTCCCCTAAAATCAAAAAATCCACTCTTCTTTTGCCAACATCAACCCCCTTATAAAACAACGGCATTTCAAACTCGCGTTGATGGGCTATATTGCGTAAATTCATCTCAACAGACAAGGCACGCTGATAAACAACCTCCTGAAAGCCATTTCCGATGATTGTATGCACTTCCATAGCACTGCCAATAATGGAATGTGTTATTTTATCTTGCTCTTCTTTTGTCATAAAATTGTCGTTTTGGTTAAATATTAAATATTAAATGTTAAAATTGATGTTACCAAAAATCTCATCTTAATCTCGAAAAAATCCCAAAAATCGTGGTAAAATCTCATCTTAATCTTGAAAATCGTGTTAATCTTGAAAAAATCCTGGTTTAGACTGGATGAGTGCTATTTTTAATCATTTCCACCAAGTTTTTGCGGACGATTTCCGTCATTTCCTTTTGGGCTTGTTCAGGATTGTTGCAAAGCATGTTGGTTTTGAACGCATGGCTCAACGCATTAAAAACCTTTACCACAAATGAAATGGGCGTTTTGGTATTGTTTGACAAAGTGCGAACCAAGTCCAAATAATTCACTTTACTTTTGTAAGAAATCGTATCTTTTAATTCTTTTGTAATTGCATCTGCTTTATCCATTTTATTTACATGGAGTTCTGCACGAATGGTTTGCAACAAAATCTCCTCGATGTTCAAGGCTTCAATATCCGTTTTTATGTTTTGGATAAGTTGGTTTTCCTGTTCTTCGTTTAACGTGTCCAACACATAAAAAGCATTTTTATTGATTACATTCCACAAGTTTTGAAACGCTTGAAGATGCGTTTCTTTAATAAAAACCTTCTTTTTCGCTGTTTTCTTTTCCGCTTTTTGAATGTAACTATGTACGTCTGTTGCAAACAAATTTGCTAAGGCTTTTGCTTGTATTTCGGGCAAATTTTGTGCTTTGAGAAGGAGGGAAAAGTCGGGCGATTTCTCAAAAACGTCAAGTCCGTCAACAGTTGCCTTATAAATAATCATTTCCTGCTTTTCGAGCATTTTATACAGTTGGCGAACCGTTATATCCTCAAAATTGTGTTTCTCTTTGAGGGCAATTTTCAATTCTTGTTCTGTAAAAGTAGTAGCAATTAAAAACGAATTGCTCAAAATTTCTTTTTGAATCGCCTCTACAAAGCCTTGTTCTTTGCTCGAAACCACTACCTCAAGGTTATTTATTGCCCAAAATGCCTCTTGGTTATCCTGTAGGTTTTTGAGGGTATTTCGTTGCAAGTTTTGGTTTACGCATATCCGTAAACCCCGCCCAATTTGTTGCAGTTTTGAGATTTCGCTGCCTTGATTGGACAGTTTACATATCGTAAAAACATTGGGATTGTCCCAACCTTCTTGCAAAGCCCAAATGGAGAAAATAAAACGGGTGGGACTTTCAAAGGAAAGCAATTTCTTTTTGTCTTTCAAAATCTCATCAACTCCTGTTTTTATTTTTTCGTCCGCAGTGCCTTTGTCCCCCGAAAAATAGCCTTTGTGAACTTGTAAAAGGTTGTCGCTATCAAAATCGTTTTGCAAGTATTGGTAGTATTCGCTATCCTTTGCTAAGTGCTCACGGCTCACTGCTAACTGTTTTTTGTATTCTTCTTCAAAAATGGTTTTGATTTTGGGTTTTTCGCCTCGAAACAAACTTATGTCGCTCTCTATAAAAAACAAAGTGAGTGCTTTTATTCCCTGCTCAAACAAAGTCTTTTCTTTCTCAAAATGTATTTCTATGGTTTGTTTAATCATTGCCCGCAAGGACTCGTCCGACAAAGAATAATCGACTTTTGCAATGGTATCATCTGCTAAAACAATCGTGTCCTTGTTTATTTTCTTGATGCTTTTTCCGTTAAAAACTGCCCCTATTCCCAATTCGCGCCTTACTATAATTCCGTTGATTAAGGTGCTAACGATGGCTTTTTTGTTGTCAATAGCAATAAGGGTATCTGTATTTTCAATTATGTCTTGCGTGTAAACCACAATTTTCTTGACCAAATTTTGCCGAAAAGAGGAAATGCTATCTAATATATATGCTACGTTTGACAAAGGTAAGCTGTCCTTTTTTTTGGGAAATGTTGCGCCAAAACGCAAATAGTAATTGTCAAAACCTTTGAAATACGTTTTAAACGCATCACCTTCAAAACGGTGTGGCTCGTCCATTATCACAATGGGATTCAAGCGTTTCAAACATTCCAAATAAGATGTTGGCGGTTCTTGATTTTGTACAAACAATTCAGGCGCGTGAATGTCGTTTTCTAAGGGTTTGTTTAATAGGTTTTTATCCTTGTTGAACGCGCTGGGTGTCATGACCAAAACCGACAAATGCGCAGTATTGATAAATTGTTTTACCGCAGCAATATTGCCGCCTTCATAGACAAACGCTTCAATTTCCTTTTCTCTTTCATTGGCATAAAAACTTTTAAAATAATCTTGGGTATCCGCTAAGTTTGTTTTTGTTCCTTCCCGAATGGGAACAGTTGGAATAAGTACAATAAATTTCTGGTAGCCAAAATTTTTGCTCAGTTCAAAAATGGTTTTGATAAATGTGAAGGTTTTTCCCGTTCCCGTTTCCATCATTATATCAATATTTTTGGCTTCCTCAACAGGAAAATTATATTTGTTCTTTTGATGATGCGCCGTCAGCACCTCCCCAAACTTTTGGTTTTGGCGTAAGCTGTCAAAAAGGCTGATAATGTTATTTACGCAGTCTTCTTGATAGGCTTGTATTTCATATTGAAATTGTTTTTGCATAGTTTTTTTTGTTCACGCAGATTTGCGGAGATTTAACCGCAGATTCTCGCAAATGTTTCTTAATCTGCTCAACTCTGCGTCTCCATCTGCGCAAATCTGCGTGAAAATATTTCTTTCTTAATCTCCGAAAATCTGCGTCCCCATCTGCGCAAATCTGCGTGAAATCCGAAGTATCTCGCAGCCATATTTAAGGGGATTGAAACATTTTTCTCATTGCCTCTGTATTCACTTTCTTGTCAAAAATAGCTTGTACAGGAATTCTAAAACCCTCAATTACAGCACTTTCTATTTCCCCTTCATGCAATTTTTGGTACAAATTGTATTCTCCATTTTTCAGAATATACTGTTCTACAAAGCCTTCTTCTGCGTCAATTATCCAATATTCTTGGACTTGATGTGCTGCATAATCTAAGAATTTTATGCCTTTATCACGCTTTTCTGTACTGTCTGAAAGCACTTCTACCACAAAATCGGGGGCAGGAAAAATGGTTTGTTTGGGCTTAATATTCGCTGCTTTTTCTTTGCCAAAAAAACAAATATCTGGCTCATAATCATTCCTTGTGAGGCGAATGAGGATTTTTTCAATGCCTACTTTTCCAAGTTCGTGGATGATAACATACGTATCTAACAGTTTGTATAACCAACCTGTAGCCTCATTATGTTCAATCCTGACAGGCGAATGCACAATGATTTCGCCCATGATAAACTCAGCTTTTTCTTGCTCTGTTATTTCATTGTAAAACAGAAGCCTTCTTTCGGCTTCTTCGGCAAGTTTTTGTTGGGCTGCGTGCAAGATTTCGTAGGCATTGCGCTCTTGCAAAAGCTCTGTAATTATATGATGCTGCATAGCGATTATTTTTCACAAAGGTACAGAAAAAAATGATGTGTTGTGCGTTTTTTTTAACCACTCAATGGTTAAAAATGGTTTTAAGACGGCATAAAACTGCCCAACTAAAAATTAGCGTAGGAATTTTTGCAAAGCATTTTTAAGTTCTTCGGTCGAAGGAAATTGATTGCGCACTTCTTCGGGCGGATTTTGCGTAAGGATATATTCCGCTACGCCAACAGGTTTATGAGAGGTACGTAAGGCATATTCCACCTCCAAATCGTCTTTTTCGGCACATAAAATAATGCCAATGGCAGGGTTTTCGCCCGTTAAACGCTCTTTTTCATCTAATAATTCTAAATAAAAATTCATTTTTCCCGCATATTCAGGCTTAAATTCCCCTGTTTTCAATTCTATAGCTATCAAGCATTTCAAAGAACGATGATAAAACAGCAAATCAATAAAATACTCATTTTCGCCCAAAGTCAAGCGATATTGATTGCCCAAAAAAGCAAAACCTTTTCCCAATTCTAACAAAAAGGCTTTGATATACGTAACCAATCGCTTTTCTAATTCTCGTTCTAACAAAGGTTCTGTTACGCCCAAAAAGTCCAAAATATAGGAGCTTTTCAAGGTTTCCTTCGCCAATTCTGCCAGATGTTCGGGCAAAGTAGCCGCAAAATTATGTTGTAAAGGGTTTTCTATATATCTTTGATAGGCTGCGGCTTTGATTTTGTTAAGCAAAACATTCCGCGACCAATGAAAGGAAATGACGGATTGTATGTAATATTCTTGAGCTTCTTTTTCTTTTATTTTAGTGAAAATCATTACATTATGCATCCAGGGAATTTCTCTAGCAAGCTGATAGAGAATTTCATTATCCTTGTAACAAAGATAAAATTGGCGCATAAGCCAAAGATTTTGGGTAGAAAAGCCTTTTTCCGCAGGAAAACTCGCCTTAAGGTCTTTAGAAAGCTGTTCTACCACAGATTTTCCCCAAGTTTCGCCTTGCTGTTTTTCCACAATTTTTTCGCCGATTTGTTGATATAGGCGAATAAGTTCGCGATTAACCGCATACACTGCTTGCAGTTTTGCGTTGATTATCAGCGTTTTGATATGCTTAAACAGCTCTAAATACGTAGATTCTGTGATGGGGGTCATGTTTTGTAATGGTTTTTGAATTTCTCGCAGATTCTCGCAGATGAGAGACGCAGATGCTGCTATTTTTTCAAGGTTTCAAAGGCTTTTTGAATTTGTACCAAATCGACCTTCGCCCCCATTCCAAATACTTTTAGCTCAAGTTCAAGGCTAAAAGCATCTCTGAGTTTTTGCCAAAAAGTTTCTGGGCTATCATTGCTTGCTTTCAGTTCATTTCTCAATGCCAAAGCAGCCTTTTCGGGCGATTGATTCGCTGCCAAACTCGCTTGCATTTCTTGTAACAAGCGAAAAACCTTGTCAGAATCTTGATTTTGATAATAGATTTCGCCCAACAAATCGCTTATATTTATCTTTTCTCGACTTTTGGGGCATTTGATTTTTTCTTCTCCGTCAGCGATTTCCATTTTTAGTGCGTCATATTGGTAAAAATGCGGCTTTTCTGTTCCCTTACAAACCAAACAATTACAAGGAATGTGTTGTTGCGGTTTGTGGGAATAAGGCTGGTGAATATCGGAAAAATGGGCGCGTATATGCGCTAAAAAATCCCGTTTTTCGCTGCCATTTACCCATATAAATACCTGATTTTCATGCACTTCGATAAGGGCTTGCGTATTTCCTTGCGAAACGACAAAACCTTTTCGCCAATACAATTTCCCCTCAATTTTCTCATGCAGTTTGGTCATAATGTGCGGCATTATAGGCGGCAAAGCATCTCCATAATCATAGACCAATTGCAGGCCATTCTTTTTGTCAAAGGTAAAAACAGGCATTTCCACAGGCAATAAATCGGGAACTAACACCGCACTTTCATTGTAGCGAAAACACAATTCAAAACGCTTCATCAATTCTACGATATGCCGCCTTTCTGTGGCAGAATAATCTGCTTTGAGCGCAAAAGTAGTCTTTTCATCATCAAAACTTTCTTGCTTGAAAATATATTCCAAATCGGAATAATTCAAAATACCGTTATTTTGTAACAATCGTTTAGAATTGATTATTTTGTAAACGGCTTCAGTTATCCAACTCGGATGTAGCACATTTATATCTTGCAAATCAATATCAGAGAAATGCAAAATAACGCCTAAATCGTGCAAATAGTTCAGTAAAACGGTTTGAGCCTCTGTTTTTACGCCTTTTTCGGCACATATTTTCCCAAAATCTCGTAGCGAAATATAAGCATCTTTGGCATCTTCAAGGGCTTCCTTGACCGCAAGCCAAGACGCAGCCCAAAGCGTTTGCAGCATTTCTGCCTTTTGTATGACCTCCGACAAACCCGTCACCAAATCTTGTATGCCCGTCTCCGTCTTGCAAGAAACCTCATGAATCGCCTTGACATTCGGGTATTTCTTTTGCAAAGTCGCCAAACTCAAACGCGCATTTCTATCCTCGTCTATTTTATTTTGGACGATAATAATGGGCGCGTCTCCCCCCAAACGGCGTATGGTTTCTAACCAATACTTGGGCGTTTCTCCCCGCCGATTGTCCAACACCAACAGATACACCGCCCGCTTAGACAAGAAAAACTGATGCGAAGCGTGCATGGTTTCCTGCCCCCCAAAATCCCAAAAACGGACGTTGATGTCTTCTCTTTTATCGGCTTGCCCTTCTATCGGCAGGGAAAAAGTAGTTTTTTGAATATAGACTCCATTTGTTTTAGATTCGCGCTCAGAAAAACCTAAGCCACATAGCCGCTTTAGCAAAGAGGTTTTGCCCGCCGTCCCTTCGCCTACTATGATGATTTTTAGCTCATTGACTTTGCGCTTTGTGGATTCTTCTTGGGCTTGCCACCATGTGCGCATGGCTTGTATGCCTTGTTTGTAGATTTCGGGAGGAGGGGAAATGAGGGGGTTATTATCTAAGGAAATTTGGTTGCCTGGGAGGGAAGAGGGAGCTATGCAGTCATTGAAGTAAATAATGTCGCCTATCATAGACCTCCAATCAGGTATTCCTTTTGTTAACGCTAATAAGTTTAACTGCACCCAATCTTTAGGAATTTCCGTAATTTTATTATTGTTAAGTCCTATACTGGTTAATTTTGTTAAAGTATCAATATTTTCGATTTTTGTGAGTAGATTGCTAGATAACACAAGCGTTTGTAAATTAGTTAAGGTGCTGATATTTTCGATTTTTGTGAGTCGATTGCTAGATAACACAAGCGTTTGTAAATTAATTAAGGTGCTGATATTTTCGATTTTTGTGAGTCGATTGCTAAATAAATAAAGCTCTTTCAAATTGGTTAAGGTGCTGATATTTTCGATTTTTGGGATTTGATTAATAGATAACAATAGCATTTGTAAGTTGATTAAAGTGCTGATATTTTCAATTTTTGCTATCTTATTGTCAGTCAAAATCAATACTTCCAAATTGTATAACAAGCCTATCTCAGCAGGAATAGTGGTAAACCCATGCTTAATAATGCTTAGTTTGAGTACCTGCCCTTGTGTGTTACATTCATAGCGGGCAACCTTTTTATACCTCGATTCTACCTTCCCTTCGGAGATATTGATCCCTAATCGGGTATTGAGAGCTGCGATAATGTCTAAGTCTGTCATAAGAAAAAAGATGGGTTATATAAGTGGTAGTTGTGGAATATGTGTCATGTACGAATTGCTTGGGTTTTGGTTGTTATATGCCGCCGTTTGTGTCGAAACCCACCCGTTTTTGTCTTACGACCCACCCGTTTTTGTCTTACGACCCACCCGTTTTTGTCTTACGACCCACCCGTTTTTGTCTTACGACCCACCCGTT
>JAYUZN010000950.1:0-5411 GCA_043751755.1 Bacteroidota bacterium
GCTACTATTGCCACGCGTTGCCCTCACAGCAACCAACATAGCAAGCCCCGTTACAAGTCCTGTAACCGCCTTGCTCATCTTTAACACCGCCACAGCAGGCGCAGGAGCTACTGCTGTTTCTCCCGGATTCTATTACTGGGACAGTGCGCAATGGCTGCGTTTCTCCACCACCGACAACGACATGCAAGACTTGGCATTGACAGGCAACATCTTATCGCTTACAAATGATGCTACTACGGTAGATTTATCTCCCTACCTCGATAACACAGACGCGCAAAGCCTCGCTTTCAATGTAGGAACAGGAGATTTAAGCATCTCTGGCGGAAACACCGTTAATATTCCACAAGTTACCGACACAGACGACCAAACCCTCACGCTCAATGCAGGGACAAACGTGTTGGCAATCGACAATGGAAATAACGTAAACCTCACGCCCTATCTTGACAATACAGACGGGCAGACCCTCTCCTTCAATTCAGGAACAGGAGTATTGAACATTTCGGGCGGAAACAGCGTTACCTTGCCTGTCGTTACAGACACAGACGACCAAACCTTGAGCATTTCTGGCAACCAACTGACCATTATAGACGGAAATACGGTTACTTTGCCTGACAATGATATACAAGACTTGTCTTTAACAGGCAACACTTTATCCCTAACTAATGACGCAACTACCGTAAACCTAAGTCCTTACTTAGACAATACAGACGGACAAACCTTGAGCTATAACAATCTCACAGGCACCTTAAATATTTCGAGCGGAAACAGTGTAATTATTCCTGTTGTTACCGACACAGACGACCAAACCCTTAGTTACAACGCTGTTACAGGCGATTTGACTATTGTAGATGGAAACACAGTAAGCCTTGCCCCTTTGCTCAACAATGATTGGCATATTTTGGGAAACAGTAGTACAAATCCTGCCATAAACTTTGTGGGTACAACCAATAATGTGGCTTTACGTTTTCGTACAAACAATATATTGTCGGGAGAAATAGACCCCATTAACGGCGGCACATTTTTCGGCTACCAAACAGGCTTAGTAAACGCAGGTATTAGAAATACCTTTTTAGGCGCAAACGTAGGCACGACAAATGGAGCAGGCGTAGAAAACACCGCTGTAGGATACAATTCCCTTACAAGCAATACTTCTGGCAATGGTAATACTGCCGTAGGCGCGGGTTCTATGCAAGCCAATTCAACAGGCTATTTCAATACTGCTGTAGGAACAGGGGCTTTGATTGTCAATACTTCGGGCTATAGCAACGTAGCAAACGGGCTATTTTCTATGGTAAGCAATACGACAGGTTCAGAAAATACTGCCGTAGGTTTTGGCTCATTAAGTTCCAATTTAGCAGGAATAGACAACGTAGCTTTAGGGTATTCAGCCCTTGCAGCCAACTCTACCAATAGAAACGTAGCTATTGGCGCATTTTCTATGCTTTCTTCAGTAACAGGGCAAGAAAACGTAGCGATAGGTTTTTTTGCTATGCGCAATGCCAACGGGGGAGGGCAAAATGTAGGTATAGGTCCTAATGCTTTAAGGGAAAATACCGCAAGTGGAAATGTAGCGATAGGAAACAATGCCATGTTAGTCAATACAAGTGGCACAGCAAACGTAGCCATAGGAGGGGGTGCTATGCAATTAAGTATCCTTTCTACTTCAAATACAGCCGTAGGCATGAATACCTTGCAAAACAACGTTACCGCAGGCAGAAATGTAGCCATTGGTGCAAGTGCATTGCAAAATCAATCATTTTCCAATGGCGGAGTGATTTGGTCAAGCAATAACATTGCCATCGGCTATCAAGCACTCATTAACAATCAGCCGACAAGTACCGTAAATGGCATAAACAACGTAGCCATTGGCAGCAATGCCCTTGACGCAAACACCACAGGAAATCGCAACATTGCTATAGGAACAGATGCCATAGGAGCCCTTACAAGCGGAACCTCCAATGTAGCCGTAGGACGTGATGCCCTTAGTTCCATTACCACTACCAGCCAAAACACTGCTATTGGAACAGAAGCCCTTAAACTCAATGTAGGCGGAATCAACAACACTGCTATAGGGCATCAAGCACTTGGAAATGGAAATGCAGGAGGCGAAAACACCGCTGTAGGCATGAATGCTTTGTTTAACAACACCGTTTCTACCAACACCGCCGTAGGCAAAGAAGCAGGTTTTTCTACCCTTACAGGCGCAGGAAATGTGTTTTTGGGCTATCAAGCAGGCTATAACGAGCTTACTTCCAACAAATTATACATAGACAATAGTAACACCGCAAGCCCCCTTATATATGGAGACTTTGCTACTGACCGAGTAGCCATAGGCGCAAACAACCCTTCGCACAAATTGTATATAAACGGCGGACCTACTTGGACGACTAACACTTGGACAGGAAGTGTACAACTTAATACTGCAAGTGCAATTGGTTGGAACTCAAATGGAACGTATGCTTATGGCATGGGAAACACTACCAATGGTTTTTACGTATGGAACACCACAGATGCTCTGGGAACAGTAGCAGCCCCCGCAACCTACAGAATGATAATTCACAACAACGGATATACTGCCATAGGCGCAAATTTAGGCGGAGCTTATGTGCCAACTGCTCCCTTGCACGTAGATGGCTTTTCCAATAGTGGAGTAGGGAATTTTGCTTTCTATGCTTACAATGGCGCAGTAAATACAGGTATATCAAATGGCTTAACAGACATTTCTATTTATGCAACCAATCGCATAAGAGCCTCCGAATTCAATGCTTTTTCTGATGCAAGAATAAAAAACATTCATTCACTAAGCATACAAGCCAAAGATTTGGAAACTTTGATGCAAATAGAGGTAACCAATTACAGCCATAAAGACATAGCAGCCAAAGGAAATAACTTCAAAAAAGGGTTTATTGCCCAACAGATAGAAACTGTTTTCCCCGAAGCCGTAACCAAGAGCATAGACTTTATTCCCAATATCTACGCCAAAGCTGCAACAGTAGTAATGACGCATGATGAAGTAGTTATTTCAATGGAAAATAATCACGATTTACAAGTAGGGGACAAAGTGCGGCTGATTACAGATAACGCCAAGCAAGATGTTTTAGTAAAAAGCATTGTAGATTCCAAAACCTTTACATTTAAGAAAATAGAAGGGCTAACTGAACATGTTTTTGTTTACGGAAAAGAAGTTCCTGATTTTAGAGCAGTTGATTATGACCGAATATTTACGTTAAATGTATCTGCTACGCAAGCCTTACTCAAAAGGGTAGAAGTTTTAGAAAAAGAAAATCATGAATTACAGCAAGATAAAGAGGAAACAGAAGCTGCTATTCAATCTTTGATACAGCGAGTAAATAACTTAGAAGGAAATAATGTTATTTTTACTGACAAAAATTAGAAAAAGATAAGTAAAATGAGTAACAAAAGCAATGTATTTTAATACATTGCTTTTGTATTCAGTAAATTTGTCAATGTATTCGAATACAAAGAGTAATCCTTCAAATACATTGTTAATGTATTAAAACACAAAGGGTAATCTTTTAAATACATTGTTAATGTATTTATTAACATTAGCAATGTATTTTAATACATTAGCAAATCTTCTTATTACATCGGCAATGTAACTAATATTTACGTAATATTTGTGTTCATATAGCCTAAGCTTTAGCCTAAGCAATGTAACATAAATGTAACCTTACTTTACCTTTGGGCTATCATCAACCGTAAAACCCCAATCTGCCAAACGTTTTGGATTAGTAGCATTAAGGACTTTAAGCAATTGTCCACTGGATTTGACGATTTTTTCCAATTCTTGCAAATAAATATCTCTTTCTCTGTATGCTTCTTCTGATTTGCGTTTAAATTCTTCCGCACTAGTATGTGCGCTTTGTGCGAGTGCGATTTTTGCGCCCGATACTGCCCAATCTTGTGCATCAAGATTATTTAAGGGAGAAGCTGCGCCATCAGCTTGGTGTTTTGTATAGATTGCTTCTGCCAAATCTATTAATGATTGTGGGTTGCGCGAAATGACAATGCGCCCTACGGTTCTTTTGTTAGCCATAAAAATAAATGAATAATAAGTGAAAGATTAATTGTAAAGCACAAATGTAAATATTTTTTCGCAAAACAAAAAAAAAGTTCGTATTTTTGCCTAATAAATGTAAAAAAAAGGATAAACTTGTGTAAAAATGACACATTACATTCAATTGTTAATCATTTTTATTAGCATCTAATTTTTAATTTATCTCAATTCTCAATTTTCAATTCTCAATTTTTAATTTTTTATTAGCATGTTTAGTAAATATCTGTTATTTATTTGTTTATTTTTGCCTTTGTTTATTCAAGCGCAACGCATAAAATCTATTGAAATCGCGCCTGAAATTGGCGTAGGCATTGCGTTACCTCAAGGGGTAAACAATATTAGCGGTGGGCAGAATATGACTTCTTCATTTCGGCTTAGTTTTTTGGGGCAAACTGTAGGCGTAAATGGGCAGCCTAAAACGCAATGGCTTTTTCCAAGAAATGCAGGAATTTCTGTGGCATTTCGAGTTCATGATTTAGACATGAATGGGTCTTGGGCAATTCGGGCAGGGATTCATAGAAGCCTTGTAGCTTATTATTTTAAAGAACCTATTGCAAATACTTCTATAAGTGTTGCAAATTGGATAAAAGATGTAAAATATACAAGCTATTCGTTTGATGTGCAGCGAGATTTTGGGAAATACTATGCACAGCTGGGTATGCGTTATGCCACAAATTTTGTGCAAGATGGCGATGCTTTAACAAAAGATACGCTTATTTATAATTATTCTACCGCTAATCTTGGTAAAATTATACAAGTTATTCCACTTCATACCCAAAATCTCATTATTTGCCCAGAAGTAGGTTGGAAAGGAATATATATGAGTACAGTTCCTTACGAAATGGGCTTTGGGCTTCAATCATCGCTTAACAAAGTCTTTTCGGAGCATACGAATTATACCATGAGCAATGGTTCTACGGCAGAAACAGTTATAAAGTATGGCGTTTCTGCTATATTTTTTAACGTGCGTACCCCTATTACGCTTGTGAAATTTCCAAAATCTCCTATGTTAATGGCAGATAAGCCTAAGAAAGATAAGCCTGTAAAAGCGGAAAAGCCTAAAAAGATAGTGGTTGCACAGAATGATAAGCCTAAAGATAAGGCGGAGAAAGAACCTAAGCTACCTAAAGTTAAGGATAAGAAAGTAGCTAAGTTTCGAGTAACACATACCATAAATGTTCAAAATGCTTCGGTAAAAGTGATTGTAAAAGACCCTAATGCGGAAGATGGGGACATTATTTCTTTGTATTTGAATGGCTATCCTTTGTTGCAAGAGTATAAGGTATTAAAGAAGGAGAAGGTGATAGAGATTACTTTAGAAGAAGGGGATAAT
>JAYUZN010000951.1:0-3367 GCA_043751755.1 Bacteroidota bacterium
GTAATTTTGAGTTATTCCTTTGCGTTCTTTGCGGTTCCTTTGCGAACTTTGCGGTAAAACGAGAGATATTTGCGTTTTGTCAGCTCCGATTTCTTTACATCAAGCTTATTTTTGTATCAAGTTAATGAGTTCTTGCGCAGGTGCTTCTGTTTGCCAAGATTGTGGGAGTATATTTTTCGGATTCTTTTGCAGAATCAGAAAAATATACTCGCACATTCAGCCTATTTTTTCTTTGTTTTCGTCTTTTTGTCCACCAAATCCTGACATTGCTTTTCCGTAAATGCCTCAAGGTCAGCGTCTTTTGGGAGCGAAATATTCAGTTTTCCATGTTTGAAATAATAACCATATTGCCCATTCAAAATGGCAAAGCTGCCTATCATTTTTGTCGCATTTTTTACGTCTTTTTCCTTGTCTTTTTGCCCACTTTCCATCTTCAAACGCTCAATATCCTCCAAAGTTATCGTATCTATGTTAATATCTTTCGGAATTTTGATATTATCTGCGCCATATTTGAGGTATGCCCCCCAACGACCATTGAGAATCGCAATTTCTGGCGTAAAATAACGTAGCACTTTCGCAGCATCTGCCTCCAACTTTGCCACATACAACTCCAATGCTCTTTCCAAATTCACCTCATAAGCACTTTCTTCTTTCGGAAGGGTAACAAATTTATCCCCAATTTGAACATAAGGTCCAAATTTCCCAATGCCTGCTCTCACCTTTTTGCCTTCAAATTCCCCCAACTGACGAGGCATTTTGAACAATTCCATTGCCTCCTCAAAGGTTATCGTTTCCAAACGTTGGTCGGCACGAAGGCGTGCATATTGCGGCTTTTCCTCATCTTGCGCCGTTCCTATCTGAATCCCTGCGCCATAACGCAGCATTTTGGCATAAACAGGTTTTCCTGATTTTTCGTCCGTTCCTAACAGGCGTTCTCCTTTTTCCCTATCTGCCTCATTTTTAGCCTTTTCTACCACTATGTCAAAGCCTGCATAAAAATCGCCAATGATTTTGTGCCATACTTTTTTGCCTTCAGCGACCTCATCAAATTGCTCCTCTATTTTGGCAGTGAAAGAAAAATCCATGACTTGTTCAAAATGTTTGACCAAAAAGTCATTTACTAACATGCCCAAATCGGTCGGAAAAAGCTTGTTTTTTTCTGCCCCTGTGATTTCAGATTTGGTCGTTTCCGTAATTTTCCCGTCTTTGAGGGTCAGTTTTCCTAAGTCTCGTTTTACCCCGTCCTTATTTTCACGCACAATATACTGGCGGTCTTGAATCGTGGAAATCGTAGGTGCGTAAGTCGAAGGGCGACCTATGCCCAATTCCTCCAATTTTTTGACCAAACTTGCCTCTGTATAACGGGGATTCGGACGAGTAAAACGCTCTAAGGCTATCATTTCTTTCAAACTCAAAATCTGCCTAATCGTCAGCGAAGGCAAAAGCGGCGTTTCCTCGTCATCATCTTCGTCCGAAGATTCCATATAGAGTTTGAGGAAACCATCAAATTTGATAACCTCGCCTATGGCACGAAACATCTCGCCATTTGTCGAAATTTTTATATCAACTGTCGTTCTTTCTAATTGTGCGTCCGCCATTTGCGAAGCTGTGGCACGTTTCCAAATCAACTCATACAGCCTTTTTTCATCAGAAGTGCCTTCTATTTGCGAAATGGCAAAATCCGTAGGACGAATCGCCTCATGTGCCTCTTGCGCGCCCGCAGACTTGGTTTTGTACTTGCGAGGCTGATGATATTTGTCGCCAAATAGCTGCTTAATGGCATCTTCGGACTGCTGCATAGCCGTATCGGACAGGTTCACGCTGTCGGTACGCATATAGGTAATTTTTCCCGATTCGTAGAGCGTTTGGGCTACGCGCATGGTGGATTTTACCGCAAAACTCAACTTTCTACTTGCTTCTTGTTGCAAGGTAGAAGTCGTGAACGGCGGCGCAGGAGAACGTTTTGCAGGCTTTGTCTCAATATTGGAAATGGTGTAAATGCCTGAAATACAGCTTTTCAAGAAAGCTAAGGCATCTTCTTTATTGTCAAATTTGCGAATCAACTCCGATTTTACGACCTCTTTTTTATCCGTCAAAAACTCGGCAGTTACTCGATAGGTCGAAACTGCGTTGAAGTTGATGACTTCTCTTTCTCTTTCCACAATCAAGCGCACCGCCACCGATTGCACCCGCCCGGCGGACAAATCTGGGCGGATTTTGCGCCACAAAATAGGGGAGATTTTGTAGCCTACCAATCTATCCAACACTCGCCTTGCCTGTTGTCCATCTACGAGATTCATGTCAATGGTTCGCGGCTTTTGAATGGCTTTTGTAATGGCATTTTTGGTAATTTCGTTGAAAACAACCCTGTGTGTAGTTGCCACATTTAAGCCGAGAGCCTCTGCAAGATGCCAAGAAATGGCTTCTCCTTCCCTGTCCTCATCTGTGGCAAGCCATACAATATCCACTTTTTTGATGATTTCTTTGAGTTCGTTTATCACCTTCTTTTTGTCTTCGGAAATGACATAAGTAGGTTTAAAATCATGCTCAATGTCAATCGACATTTCTTTGGAAGGCAAATCTCGCACATGCCCGTAGCTTGCCCGTACCGTAAAATCAGCACCGAGATACTTTTCAATGGTCTTCGCTTTCGCAGGAGACTCTACAATCATTAAATGTTTTGGCATTTTTGAGTTTTTGTTGTGGGCGCGCAGATTTGCACAGATTTAACCGCAGATTTTCGCAGATTTAAGAAAATTATCTGCGAGAATCTGCGTCCCTATCTGCGGAAATCTGCGTGCCTATATTATAACGTACCGTCCAAATTTTCTGCAATTAACGGGAATAAGTTTGAGAACAAAAAATTTCTTTTGCATTTTCATTGGTTATGCGTGCAATTTCGCTCAATCCGACCTCCTTTATTTCTGCCAATTTTTGGGCAACGAGTGAAATATAAGCCGTTTCATTTCGTTTACCTCTATGGGGCGTAGGCGGAAGATAGGGGCTATCTGTTTCGAGGACAATATACTGTAAATCAATGTTTTGTATTGCTTCTGGTACAACAGACTTTTTGTAAGTAAGATTGCCCCCTATGCCTATTTTAAAACGGGGAATTTCACTGATTCTTTTTGCTTGAAAAAAATCTCCATCAAAACAATGAAAAATTCCCGATAAATGTTCGTCATGATTTTTTTCTACTATTTCTATCACTATATCAAGTGCTTCTCGGCAGTGTAAGATTATGGGAAGTTGAAAGTCTTTTGCCCACTGAATTTGTGTAAGTAAAGCACGTTTTTGCTCCTCAAAATAGGTTTTATCCCAATGCAAGTCTATGCCTGTTTCCCCAATTCCTGTGTATTTAAGAGAA
>JAYUZN010000952.1:0-1891 GCA_043751755.1 Bacteroidota bacterium
CTTTTATGCGATAGCTCTACCCGTTTTTATGCTTTCCTGCCATTTGGAAAATGGCAGCTACGGAAGGACAATTTTCTCCAAACACCTACATTCCTCTCCCACAATCACGATTAAATACGTTCTCAAATCGGGGTATTCCTCCAATTCGGGCATAGCTAAATAGCCTTTTACCTGCTCAATTGCCTGACAAAGGGCGTTTTGTCCACATATAAAGACTTGTATTTTCGCAAAATGCCCCAGCCGCTTACACCTATTGGTAATTCTATCATGGTTTTTTGTGTTTTTTGCACGCAGATTTTCGTATTTCACGCAGATTTTCGCAGATTAATGCAGATTTCGCAGATAAAAAGAATCTATCATCTGCGTTATCTGCTCACATCTGCGGAAATCTGCGAGACAAAGGTACGATATTTTCAGCTATGAAAACCTTGAAAAAACGCCTTCAAATTCGCCGAATTTTCTGCCAATAATTCCTGTGTAACCTCTTGATGCGGAATAATTTTGTGTTTTTCGGCAAAATTAAGGGTAGTTTGAAACAATTCTGCCTTGTATTCGGGACTTACATTTCCCTCCACCACAAAAGCAATATAAACGGTGTGCAAACTATTGACTAAGAGCTTATATGTATCATATTCAAGGGATTGCAATTCTTGTGGACCTTGCATAAAAGCGTGTTCTACAAAGGATTTGATGCCTGTGAGCATTCCTGCAATGATGTCGGGGTCTATGAGATTATTGTAAGAATAATGCCCTAATAACAAACCAGAATCGAGGTCTATCAAGAAAATTTCTTCTAATTTGGGGCGCGAAACATGTTTCATTACGTCCACATCTGTCTTTTTTCCACTCACAAAGTCTTTGAAACGTTGTAGCCAGGCATTTGGAGAGAGTACTTCATTGAGGCGTTTGTCTATGCCTTCGCTGAGGGCTTGAATCTCGGAAGCAATGAATTTGCGAATGAGTCTGCCCATTATCGGATACAAAGCCTCTACGACTTCGTCTTGCGAATCGCGCAGTTGCACTTTTACGGCAGTTGCGACAAAAGAGCCAAAAAGTTGGGGGAAATTTTGTTGTAAATAGGTTATTTTTTGCTCAAAATAGGGATTTAAACGACTTTCTTCAAAATGCACCGCCCGAAGCTCGCTTTTGAGCGACTCCACTTCTTTTTTGACGGCTATCTGCGCCAGAATTTCTTCTTCGAGCAGAATCTGCTTGATTTCCGCTAATAGTTTGTCTTCTTGTGTCATGGCTAGTTCACGCAGATTTACGCAGATAACAGCAGATTTCGCAGATAAAAATAATGGGGAAATTTTCTTTCCTTATTTTTCATTTCTCATTTTTCATTTCTCATTTTTCATTTTTCATCAAAAGTACCATAGTTCTATGTGTGCCAATAACGGGAATTTCAAATTCTTCGGAAATATAGGTAAAGCCTATTTTTTCGTAAAAAAGATACGCAGCTTTTCGGGCATGACACCACAAATAGGCAGCTTGCTGCTCCTGTCTCAACATTTTTATTCCTGCGAACAAAATCTCTTTCCCAATTCCTTGCCCTTGACAATTGGGCAAAACGCCCATCATACGCAGTTGAAAGCCTTTTCCTTCGTATTCTTGCCTATCTTTTGGGAAAAAAGAGGCTGTTCCCAAAGCTTTTTCTCCTTCGATTGCGCCAATATGAAAAGTCTCTGCAAGCGCATCTTCAGAAACAGTGCATTTGTTATATGGCTGCCCTTCTCGCAAAGCAAGCGAACGAACAGGCAAGGTTTCTTCGAGAGAAATGAGACGTATAAGCATAAGTATTGAAAAATGAATAACTTGACGATTTAGTTATAGCAGCCATTTTGAGCATTTCTTAGTGCCGTAGGCACGAAATATTTATAGAAAATGGGAT
>JAYUZN010000953.1:0-4564 GCA_043751755.1 Bacteroidota bacterium
TTTATCGTAATGAAATGGAGATAAAACCTTTTTTCCCCAAATTTTGATTAACCAAAGTGCTTGACAACTAATGCTTTAAGTCGTGGCAGAGAACGACTGATATTGACGTATTGCCTTTTGCGTTTCAGCCTTGCGCTTCGGTTAAAAGGCTTTTGCGGCAATATTTTTGTTCTGTGTCTTTATTTTTCATTTTTTAAGCGTTTCGGTGCGTTGGGAAAGGCAGCATACGGGCAAGAAGCGTTGGTTTTGTGCGGCTGTTTGCTGGTATGCTGCCTGTGCGGAGGGATTAAGCGGTTAGTTTTTCACAATTTTAGTTGTAAAATTACCGTAATCCGTTTTTACGTTCAAAATATACATTCCGCTTGGTATTTCTTGTATTGAAATTTGGCGGTTGTGCTGTCCTTCAATTTGATTTTCAGCATTATATTTTTTGACTGTTTGCCCTAACATATTCATAACAGAAATTTCAATATTTGAATATTGCGGTAAAATATAATCTACATTTATTACATTCTCTGTTGGGTTTGGAAACGCTTTTAGTTGTATATTCTGGGTAAGTAAATTCCCATTTTGCGGTTCAAAAATTCCCGTAGTTGAGAATGTTGTTGTATCACTTACAATAAAATAAACAGTGTCTGCAACTCCCTTATAACTAACAATGGCATAAGTTTCCCCTATTCCTACTGCTGTAAATGTTTTAGTATTGTTGTTAAATTGCATGATTGTAGGATTATTCACAGTAGCACCTATATTCATATTCATGCCCAAATTAGAAACCGTATTTGAATAAGTTACTTGATACTGCGGCAAAGTTATTTGATTTTCAGCTAAATATATAATTTCAGGATTTACTTGGAAATTAGTAGGATTGCCTTGCGGTAATACTTTGATTTTCAAACCATCATAAACAACTACTACACTATCCAAATAATCATAGTAAGCTTCTACATAAATAAATTGTGAATCTAAAATGCTGCCAGAAACGGGAACATTGAACGTAATAAATTCATTTTTAAGAAATGTACGATATAATTCGCCTTGAAAATACAATGCCAAATAATACAGATTTGCTGTATCTTTTATATGAACGCTTATGCTTACCGTACTATCTACATAGTATATAGGATTTTCTGCGTTCATAATTACCACAATATTAGAATCTACAACAGACATCAAAGCATTAGTATTGAGCGAATCGGAGAAACTTTCTGTTTGCATTGTTCTATTTCCACTCATATTTGCGGGAATATTTCCAAATTTTGTAGAAATAATAGGGGTGTTCAGTAACTCTACGACTTTATCACAAACACCTTGATTGCTTGTTACAGATAAAGAACTTCCTACACCTAAATCGGTATGAATTATCGGGTCAAAAACAGAAACATTAGGGTCATTTGCAGTAAGTCCTGCGGTTTGGCTCATAAAAGGTACGATTACATCTGAATCAATTAAAAATTGTGTTCCTTCATAACCATTTGAAATATAAGAAATTAGTTTGCTCGCTAATTTTAATTCTCGCTCTGTTGTGTTACTAATTCTTAGCAAGTTATCTATTTCAGCCTGTATTTGAGGATTGTCTTTTTTCCAAGCCTTTACATATTTGGCAATTTTCTCAACATATGCTAAATAAGTTTCTGTGCCTTCTAATAAGTTTGCAACATCAATAGGCAAAAGTTCGTCAAAATCGGGTAAATTTTGGTAGCCTGCGTATATATCTCCTGCAATTAGGTGCGATTTTATATTGCTTGTTGCGCCCAAATTAATGCCTCCAACTACACTTAAATCTCTAAATGCTCCTGTCAAAACAAAATCATATACCATAATAGGTTGTCCTGATTGATAACTTGGGTCAAATTCTTGTACAAACGCAGTTACATAATTTGTCAAACCTTGTGTACAAATCTGATGCGGATTAGTAGGTTTTAGGTAGGCATAAGCATACGGGTTTTCAATATAATCTTTGCCAAAATCTATTCTTAACCCTAATAAATCCGTCAATGTACAACCACCAATAGAATAATGATTATTCAAAACCGTTGGAATTGTTGCAACCAAATCAGCAAGAGGGGAGCTGTTATGTGGCGTATTTAGGCTAATAAACTTATTTACAAATCCTTTGCTGTAGGTTTTTAATGAACTTTCATAAAAAGTTGGATAATTTTCTGCTGCATATCGTAATACAGTTCCTCCCATACTATGCGCTACATAATCCAAACGATTACAAGCATAACCTGCGTTTCGCATTTCTTTTATAACACCTTCAAAAGAGTAAGAAGGGTGGACGGCGTTCCAGCCAAATAAAGCCTTTGCATTTGCATCATATTCACTTGCTGCGTATAATTCTATAGCTTTCGGTGGCACAATAAACAAGTTCTTTTGACTTAACAATAGATTATCTGAACCTCTAAAATCCTTCCATGTATCAGAACTTCCCATAAGTCCATGAACAAGCATTAAAGGTGGGCGAACTATTTTAATCGGTTTTACAATAAATTCGCTTGTCCCATCTGTATAATGTACGGTAATTTGTGCATTTACAATTCTATTTTTTGCGCTTACATCACTTGCATTATCGCCTACAAAATCATCTGGCGCAACGTACCAAAAATAATAAGCGTTACTAATTGGTGTTGAATTAGTCGTTGAGAAAAAACTTGCATTATTGCCCTCATTACTGAAATTGCTAATTACAGTTGCCTTAGCCACTTTTCCCAACGTTTCGGGCGTAGTATTCACGCCATCATTTATATCTACCGAAACATAGTCAATCGCTGCTCCTGTTCCCGAATTGATTTTGGAAACTTTGATATAAAAACGACCCGCACCGTCTGCTGTTACGCCCTCGGGGGCTATCGCAGGTTGCGGGCTATACGAATAATCCCACAAAAATTCGCCTTTAATATTACCAACAGGCGCAGTAACATTAAAAATGCCACTACTATCAATCAACATTGCGCCTAAATTGTCTTTTACCCTTACTAAGCAATTTGTACAAGGGGCAGAAAATGCGTAAGTTTCTGTAAAGCTTACATTTGAATATAAATAGGCTTGCCCTGTTACATTTTTCACAAACTGCCAACTTCCGCCATTATCTTGATATTCCAACGTATAATCATAGTAGCGTTTTGCAGTATTGGGAATTACGGGATAATTATAAGCCCCAAATTGTTTAAACATTTTGTCTGTCCAATGAATATTTATTGCTTGTCCTGTTGTCGAGGTTTGCCCTGTAACTGGACTTGTAACAGTTAATACTTTTATGGGCGAACTTGCACTATTTGTAATTTGAAATGTTTTTATTGGCGCATGATTTCCTGTAATTTTATCAGTCGCTTTTACGGCTGCAATTCCTGCACTTAGATTTGATGGAGAATTGTATGTATAGGCAATATTTCCGTTTATATCTGCTACTACGCTATCTCTAAACATTCCTGTTGCTCCGTAGAATTGCAAATATACTTTCCCAAAAGGATTAAAACTTTGCCCTGTTATTTGCTGTGTTTGTCCTGCTTGAATTGTGTTTGATTGTAAGTTTATTTTTGGGTAAATTAATGTTAATTGCTGTGTGGTACTTCCATATAATTGTTGAACTTCTGAATATGCTAAACACCTATTATATATCGCAATATCATCTATTTGTCCGTTAAAATAAGAGTTAGATGGGCTACCATTAAGCATGTATGTGCCTATGGCTAAATAATCATTCTGCCAACTGTATAGGTTTCCATCTGCGTTTACAATTCTAACTAGCAATCCATTTATGTAAGTTCGCAACTCTATTCCGTTATAAGTTATACAAATATGATTCCATTGATTGAGGTTAGCATAAAGCATTTTACCATAGTTGTAATAATAACCTGTAGGGCTGTCTGTATGTATAAAGTTGTGAATGCTATCATTAGTAACTTGTTCCAACAGAAAATCGTTTTGATTGCCTGTACATATTATCATTCCTTGTGAGTTAAATTTTGACCAAGCAGACAGACAAAATTGGTTGCCAGTTACAATATTAGAATTTGTAACGTATATGTAATCGGACACCCCGTTGAAATTATATGCACTATTTATATTTCCAAACCTATCTGCTGTAGGAGTTGGTCCATTTACCGCACCATTCCAACCATTCCCACTTTCATCATTAGCGTTTCCATTGAAAGGGTAGTAAGCAACAAGTCCATTAGTAGGAATTTGCGCCCAAAGATTTGTAACAAAAAACAAAGTTGTGAGAAAAAGTAGAATTTTTGATTTCATATTATATTGATTGTTAAAACGTTTCATGAAATTAATAGCCTTCGGGGTGGGTGGGCGGGGTTTTCTACTTCCTGCTTAACCATTCCTGCGTGCGGCTGGAAAAAAACAACGGCTGCGAAGCGTGGAATTTGTGCGCTGGGCTGCGGTTGTTTTTTGTGCGGTTGGGGATACGCTTAGTTTGTCGGGCTAAGTTTTTCCTCTTTTTATGACACAGAACGAAAATATTGCCTGCCGTAGCCACTTTTGGGCAGATTAGCAGCGTAGGGAAAAGTGGCTATGGTCGGCAATATAAATGTTAGCGGATTTTTTTATT